>JAACEL010000118.1 GCA_011682535.1 Nitrospiraceae bacterium
CCTCCACCACCAGGATGCGGTCAGCCTTCTGAACCGTCGACAGGCGATGCGCGATAACGATCGTCGTGCGGCCGACGATGAACTCCTCGATAGCCTTCTGAATCGCGTGTTCGCTCTCGGAGTCCAGACTCGACGTGGCCTCGTCCAAGATCAGGATCGCCGGATCCTTGATGATCGCCCGCGCAATCGCCAACCGTTGCCGCTGGCCGCCCGACAGCGTGCCGCCGGATTCGCCGATCACCGTGTCGTAGCCCTTTGGCAACCGTTCGATGAACTCAGCCGCGTTCGCCGCCACCGCCGCCTCGCGCACCCGCTCGGGCGAGTACGACTCCTGACCAAAGGCAATATTGTCGCGGATACTCTCGTTGAACAAAATCGTGTCCTGCGTGACGATGCCGATCTGGTCGCGCAGACTACGGAACGTCGCCTTTCGAATATCGATCCCATCGACCAGCACCGCCCCACTGCTCACGTCGTAGAAACGCGGGATCAGCTTGACGATCGTACTTTTTCCCGCGCCGCTGAAACCGACCAACGCCACCATTTCGCCCTTCTCGATCTCGAAGTCGATCCCCTTCAACACTTCCCCATCGTCGTTGTAAGCAAAGCGCACGTTCTCGAACCGCAGCGTCTCGCTGAGTACCGGCAGATCGATCGCATCCTCCACCTCGACAATGTCGGACTTCAGATCGATGAACTCGAACACACGCTCCGCGCTCGCCACGCTCGTCTGGATCATGTTGTTGACCGACGCCAGCTTGCGAAGCGGGTCCATCATGGCCAGCAGCGACCCCAACAGGATCACCAGGTCGCCGCCGTCCAACCGGTTCGACTCGACCGCCTGATTGGCCAACAGGATGAAGACCACCAGTCCTACCGATAGCAAGAACTCCGTCACCGGACTGATGGCGGCGTCGAACTTCACCATCTTCGTCAGGTAGTGGCGCAGCCGCCGCAGTTCCGCCGTCACGCGCCCGGCCTCGTAGTCTTCCATCGAGTACGCTTTCACGATCAGGATGCCGTTGATCGTCTCCGCGCCCACCGAAGCCATTGCGGCGATCCGCTGCAGCGACCGGCGCACACTGCGTTTGAGCTTCTTGCCGATCTTCGCAATCAGCAGTATGATCGCCGGCAGCACCACCAGGACCGTCAGCGTCACCTGCCAATCCACGGCCAACGCCAAAGCGAAGCAGAACACGATCTTGATCGGTTCGCGGAACAGTTTCACGAACGTGCTCGCAAGCCCCCGGTTGACCATGAACATGTCGTTCGTGAACCGCGCCAGGATCTCACCCGTCGAGCGCCGCTCGTAGAAGGCGATCGGCAGCCGCATAATGTTGGCGAACATCTCTTCACCGAGTTGAACTGAGATGCTGGCCCCGATGCCTCCCGCGAAGAACTCCTGAACAAACCGCGCCAGACCACCCATCAGCGCCACCAGCACCAGCAACGCGGAAAGCCAGCCCAGCGTGTTGCCCCGATCCGCGCGCCGAGCTTGCGCCCACTGGCGCACCGTCTCCGCGTCGAGCAGATCCGGGGACCAGTTGATCGCGTGCTCGAGATCGGCAAACGTCCCGTTGACGTCCGTCACCATTTTGTCGATCTGCTCGTTGAGCACGGCTTCGTTCACATACAACAGCTTCACTACCGCACCCACGCCCAGGATCACCGAACTGAACGACACGGCCACCACCACCGCGAACAGCAGCGAAACCCCAAGGCGGAACTTGTAGTGCAACGCATAGCCGACCAGGCGCACGTAAACCGACCACGCGCCCCCCTTCGCCTTGGCGAGGTTGCGTGTGTTGTAATCGGCATTGGGTGTCACATCAACCATGTGCACGTTTTCCGTTCATTACTTGAGCAGGGCGAAGTGGCGCACCACCGCCACTTGCCGGCCCTATGATCGCGCAGCGCCGGACTCGGTTCAATTCACCGCCTTCAGCGTTTCGCGAATGTCGTCCACGATCGCCTGTTCCACGAGGTACACCCCCGCGCGGCGCGCCGAAGAGGCATAGCGGCGCTGCGCGTTGGCCGGACTCGGACTCCCGAGCACGAGCGGGCCCACCACGCGCGCCTCTTCATCCTCTGCCGCCTTCACCGTCACCCGCACCGTCGCCACAGGCGCGTCGAGCCCATACGCCGACAAATCGGCCGGCGCCGTTTCTTCCACAACCTCCAGGGCATTAAGCGACGCCAGGGCATCGACCAGCAACGCCACGTCGCTCGAACTCGCCAACGTCTTCTCCGCGGGGGCCGTCACCACCCACTTCCCGCGCGGACGCTCGAACACATACTCCGTCCCCTCCGCCACCACGCTTACTCGCGACGCCTCGGCCGGCGTCAACGCCATCAGCTTCTTGTTGCGGAATGTGAACGCATCCTTCGTCAAGGCGCGCACGTCCAGCTCGTTGAGCGTTGTCACCGTTTCATTATCCTGCCGCGCGTAATACTCGTCCACATCGGGCAGCTTAGCCCCCACCAGAATGCGCGTCGGCGGACGTTCGTCTCGAAACGTAAACTCGATCGCCACGCGGGGCTTGGTGAACCCCGCGCCCGGCCCGCCCGGAAAACTGCGTCCCTCAAGCGCTTTCAACAGTGCGATGAAGTTCGACACGGCAATCTGGTCCGTCTCCTCACCTGCCGGCCGCACGATTCGCCACCCAGCGCCCGGATCGTTCTCCAGCATCACATCCGTTTCTCCCGACACGTAATGGATGGTTTGCAGGTTGGTCGCCTGCTGCGTAAACAACCGCCGCTCGCGGAAGGCGTCCGGCGTGTTCGGCAGCAGCATCAACATCTGCGTGTCCACCACGAACACGGCTGGCAGCTTCGCGCGCTTCACGAACAACCCCGCCGACGCGTCCCCCGTCGACTCCAACATCCCCAGATAAGCGGTCTGCTTCTCCGACGAACCACTGAGCACAGTGACACGCGCACGAGGCGGATCGAGGCCGTAGTCCGACAAGTCCTCCGGCTCGTCGATGTAGTTCCGCCCGGTCGCGTACTGAATCTCCTTCACAAATTCCCCGATGAGTTCCTGGTTCGCCGCCGCCTTGAACGGCGACACCATCTGCCATACGCCCTCGGCGTCCTTCTCGATCGCTACGACTACCGACTCCTCACCCACTTTCAGACCCGGCGTGTCACTGCCGCGTTCCTTCGCGCTCTCGGCCTGCTCCGGCGTCCAGATGCGCGCGAACTCCACGCGCGTGATTCCTTCAGGACCCAACGCGAACAGGTAGGGGCTGCGCAGCAGGTTGCGCGCGCGATCCAACTCGTGGAACTGCTCTGCGCTCACGAGAAGAACCGCCCCCGCTTTCACCATCGAGCCCGGCCCCCGCACCAGCGACGCATACCGGTAAGTCTGTGTCGGCTCCACCGAACCGAAGATCAACTCGATCACGTCGCCAGCCTTGGTCTCGGCAAGAAACCGCAGCACCGGGTCATCCAACCCATACTGGGCCAAGTCCGTCGCCGACGCCTCGATTGTCCGTTGGTTATCCAACTCCGCCAAGGCAATCGCCATCCGCTCCCACACCACCTGGTTCGCCTCGATCTCTCCATGCGGTTTCGTGAACGCCCACAGCCCGTCCGGTCCGCGGCGGCCCGCCGAAACCGGCATCCCCACTTGCGCCACTTCCACCGCCACCACATCATCAGGCGTCAGCGCGAACAGGCGCTTCGCCTCCTCCTGCGCCACGCGCCCCTGCTCTTCGGAGCGCACCATCAACCAGTAACCGGCGCACAGCGCCACCAGCACCACCAGCAATACAACCGTCGATTTTGGGCTCATCGGTGTTTCCTCCGCAGCAGATACGCGACGAACCCCGCCAAGGCCACCGCCTGCGACGTGCCAAGCACGGTGATGTACACGATCGCACGGCGATCGCCTTCGGACAATATCACAGGGGCGTCCTGCTTGCCGCTCGGACGAATCGCAATCAACTCTTCGTTCTCACTCAGCCAGGCAAACACGTTCAGCACAAAATTGAGATTGCCCGGCACCACCGTTAGCTGCGCATTCGACGCGAAATCGGAATCGCCCACCACCACAATCCGCGCGTCACGCGTCATGCCGGTGTCGCCCACCAGTTCCTCCGTCTTCGCCGTCACCGCCACCGCCAGCGGCAGCGGACCCGCCAGTTCCTCCGGAGTCTTGAACGCCTCACCCGTCGTTTTCAGCGTCTCGATGTCGGTTTCTCCGTAGAAATCGGGGGTCGAGCGAAGCAGTTCGGAGCCCACCGTCCGCGCGGGCATCGTCTCCGCCAGCCCCACCGAACGCGCCACCGAAAACAGCATGTGCTGGTCCGAGTCCACCGTGATCCGGTGCGTCTGGTTATAACAAGCACGGAACGGATCGTTGGGATCCTGTCCCGGGAACACCGACGTGTCCGTCGTCAAGTCCAGCGTCCAGCCCGCCTCTGGGGAAACGGCGATGTTCTGACCCACGACGACACCGTAGCGCATCGCCAACCACGGCAAGAGTTGGTCCACCTGGTTCGGCGCCCTCGACACGCGGCCCAGCGGATCCAGCATGATCAGCAAACGGCCACCCCGATCCAGGTACTCCTGAATCGCCCGGATCTCCTCCGGATGCAGATCGCCCCGCGGCCCACTGACCGCCAATCCATTGATCACCAGGATATCGCAGTCCGCCGGGATCTCGGGCCGCGTGATCCGAATCCCGATACGCTCGACCCGGTACGCCTCGCCCTCCAGCAAGGCCTTCAGCGTAGAACCTCCTGCCGACTCGTTCGGGTCATCAATGCTGCGCTCACCGTGCCCGGTCAGGAAACACACCTTCGGATGCGCGCTGCGCACCAGGTTCACCACCGCGTTCGTGAAGTCGCGCTCTTCCAGGCGCGGACTCGCTCCGCTCAGCGTGATCACCTTCTGCGAGCCGCCGCAGCGGATCACGATGGTCCCCTGCGTCGACGCATGCGTGATACCCAGTTCCTCGAGCTGCAACCGGTCCAGTTGCGGATCGAGGAAGTTCACTTTCAGGCGCGGCGTGTGACTCTGACACTGCTCGAGGAAGCGTTTCGTCTTCTTCTCGGCTATACGCACCAGTTCGTCGTCGATCTGGAGGAAGAAAGCAATCACCTCGACATCCTTGTCGAGATTCTCCAACACCTGAACCGTCTGGGGCGCCAGTTGCCGGCGGCCCTCCTTCGTCAGATCCCAGGAGTAGCCGCCGTGCTCGGCAAACGCGTAGATCACGATGCAAATGCCCAGGAACAGCACGGTGGTCACCACCGTGTTGAGGCCGTACAGCGCCTTCCCCTCAAGCGGCGAATGGCGCGACATGCCGTAGAATACAAGCGCCACCCACGCCACCCCGGCCCCAGCGCCCACGCCAAGCGCCAACAGCACGACGGGTGCGAAAGGGTTCTGATTGAGAACCACCAGGTTCAGACCGATCGCCAAACCTGCCAGCGCGATGATTCCAGCAATGAGTTTAAGCCGTTGCATCGATCAGGCCCTCCACTTTCTGCTTTCGAGGGCCCGGAATGTCAAAAACAGGAAGAACGCGGCGAACAACACATAATAGGCGATGTCGGCCGGAGTCGCCACGCCCTGAGCCATCTCTTTGGCGTGCACGTCCAGCGGCAGTTGCTCAACCAACGCCCGGAACACGTCGTATCCGCGGCCGATCGCACTGCGCACCCCCTCGCTCCAACCCGCAGGCGCCGGGTTCGCGTCCGGCAGGTTCTCGCCAAACGTACCGAGGATGTACATCACGAGCCACAACCCGAACGTCAACACGCCCGCCGTGACCGGGTTGCCCACCAGCGACGACACAAACAGCCCCAGGCTCACGAACGCCGCGCCCATCAGGAACACCGTCAACAGTCCAAAAACCAGCACCGCGGGTTCCACGTCGACATAGCGGCCCAGGATCGCCAAGTGAACGATGATCGTCGCCATCATCACCAGCAACATACCCAGCGCCGCCAGGTACTTCCCGAAGATGATCTCCCGGTCGCGTAGCGGATGCGTCAACAACAGCTCCATCGTCCCCCGGTGCCGCTCACCCGCCAACAGGCCCATCGTGATCAGCGGGCCGATGAACATCGCCACCATCCCGCAAAACACCAGGAATGGACTCAGGAACGTCTCCTCGAAATCCGGAACGCCCGAATACGCGAACGCCGTCGGGTTCACCGACACACGTGCGTAGAACAGGAACGACGCACAAAAACCCAGCCCCACGATCACCGCAAAGATACCCACGACCACATAACCGACCGGCGTCACAAAGTAGCCGGTGAACTCACGCTTGCAGACCGCCCACATATTCCTCATGCGCCGCCCCCTTTCTCGTGTTCACCGGCCGCCGCTTCCGAGGAAACCACGCCGATGAACACGTCCTCCAACGTGTGCGTATGCGCGCGCAGTTCGCGCAGACCCAACCCCGCCAGCGCGCCGCTCAACACCGTGCCCAAGTCGCAATCCGGCGCACCCTTCACCTCGTAACGCCCGCCCCCGTGGCTTGTAAACGACACCACCTTCGGTTCGGTCTTGAGCACCGCCGACACCTGCTCCTCCGGGGCGTCCACCGCCACGTCGTACGTCGTCTCGCCGCCCTTGGCCAGCGAGTCCAGCGAGTCCTGCGCCACCACGCGCCCGCCGTTGACAATGACCACACGCTCACACACCATCGTCACCTCCGGAAGAATGTGCGTGCTCAGCAGCACCGTGTGGTCTTCGCCCAAATCCTTGATCATCTGGCGAATCTCCACAATCTGCCGCGGATCGAGCCCCACGGTCGGTTCGTCGAGAATCAGCACCGGCGGATTGCCGATCAGGGCCTGAGCCAGACCCACACGCTGCCGGTACCCCTTCGAGAGATTCCCGATGATCCGCTTCGCCATGTGCTCCAGACCGCACCGCTCCATCACGCGGCCTACCTCACCACGCCGCTCGCGGCTGGGTACCGCCTTCACGTCCGCCACGTAATCCAGGAACCGCGACACCAGCATCTCCCTATACAACGGCACGTTCTCGGGCAGGTACCCCACGCGCCGCTTCACCTCCAGCGGACGCTGGCCGATGTCATAGCCGGCCACTACCGCCTTCCCGCGCGACGCCGGCGAGAAGCCTGCCAATATCCGCATCGTCGTTGTTTTCCCAGCCCCGTTCGGGCCCAAGAAGCCAATCACCTCGCCCTCGTCCACCGAGAACGTCACGTCCTCGATCGCGGCGAGCTGCCCGTAATATTTCGTCAGCCCCATGACCTCAATCATCGCGCCCCCTCTCCGAAGGTATGGAGCACGACGCCCCGCAAACGGCGCGCGCATGATGCTCAACTCGCATTTTGCTCAAGACCTCTCCGGTTGATAACGGGAATCCTTCGTCATCCTGGGAAATAACTGCCTACAACGTTCAGAAGGAACACCCCAACAGTAACCGAGCTACATGCACTATGTGGGGCTTGACACAAAACTAACTACAGTATATAGTGTATGTAATGAGAAACTATCAGCCAGTTATCTTTCCACACAAGAAGAAATGGGCAAAACTGATAATATCAAGAATGTCTTGCGGCAATCAGCAGCATTCGCATCCATGCGGAAACATTGTCCTGCAGTTTTTGCCCGCTCTCGGGGCTCTGTACACATCTAGACCGGAAACGACCAACCGCGACACCGGTATAGTGTATTGAGTAGCAACAAGTTGAATCAAGTTCTTCTCAACACGCCCTACGTGGCACGCAATATGCTTCGTAAGGGCGTAGCAAGTAGTCCGTATCTGTATGGAGGTAGTTCAAGATGATCGTCCAGTGTTGCTTGTGTAAAAAGGTTCGCAGGGGCAAACGGTGGGAGAAACCCCACGCCCGGGAGTTGGACGACAAGCACGTCAGCCACGGGTATTGCCCGGTTTGCGCCGACAAGGCCTTTACCGAAATGCGCGGTCTTATCTGCGCCACCAAGACCGCCTAGCCGCGCCCGGGGCCTCTCCAGGCCCAGCGCACGACCATGGCCTCGCACTCGGGAACGCGCGGCCCCCATCCCATTGGACCCTCCCTTAGTTCTCTCCATCCTCCTGATAATATCCCACGGCCGCGCCAGGTTTCGCGATCCTACCAAAAGCGAACGGGGGCGTCCATCCGAAGCCGGACGAACACCCCCGCCGTTATCTGACAGGAACCGGCCGTGGGGCCAGTTTTCCAGGTCTGGGTAATTCCTTAGTACATGCCGCCGCCGGGCATTCCGCCACCCGGCATGCCGCCGCCGCCCTTGTCTTCCTCGGGCAGTTCGGCAATCAGCACTTCGGTCGTCAGCAGCAGACCGGCCACGCTGGACGCATTCTGCAGCGCGCAACGCACGACCTTGGTCGGATCGATGACGCCCGCCTTCAGCAGATCTTCGTACACATCCGTCTCGACGTTGTAGCCGACCGCGCCCTTCTTGTTGCGGACATTCTGGACCACCGTCGCGCCTTCGACGCCGGCGTTGGCGGCCAACTGCCGCACCGGCTCTTCCAACGCACGCAGCACGATCTTCGCGCCAACGGCCTCGTCGTCCTCAAGCGCCGACTTCTCAACCGTGGCTTGGCAACGCAACAGCGCCGTTCCGCCGCCGGAGACGATGCCTTCCTCGACGGCCGCGCGCGTGGCGTGCAGCGCGTCTTCGACGCGAGCCTTCTTCTCCTTCATTTCGATCTCGGTGGCGGCGCCGACACTGATGACGGCAACACCGCCCGCAAGCTTCGCCAGACGTTCCTGAAGCTTCTCGCGATCATAGTCGGAAGTCGTTTCCTCGATTTGACGGCGGAGGAGGCCGATGCGCCCCATGATGGCGTTACTCGCGCCGCCGCCCTCGATGATCGTCGCGCTGTCCTTGTCGACCACGACGCGCTTGGCGCGGCCCAGGTCGGCCAGCTCGATGCTCTCGATGTTGCGGCCGAGATCCTCGGTAATGGCCTGGCCGCCGGTCAGCACGGCGATGTCTTCCAGCATGGCCTTACGGCGATCGCCGAAGCCCGGGGCCTTCACGGCCACGGCCTGGAACGTGCCACGAATCTTGTTTACCACGAGCGTGGCCAGCGCCTCGCCATCGATGTCCTCGGCGATCACAAGCAGCGGCTTGCCACTCTTGGCGATCTGCTCGAGTAGCGGAAGAAGATCCTTCAGATTCGAGACCTTTTTCTCGTGAATCAGCACGTACGCGTCCTCGAGGATCGCTTCCATCGTTTCGGCGTCGGTCACGAAGTACGGAGACAGATAACCCTTGTCAAACTGCATTCCTTCGACCACATCGAGCGTGGTCTCGATGCTCTTGGCCTCTTCGACGGTGATGGTGCCGTCGTTGCCGACCTTCTGCATGGCATCGGCGATGATGCTGCCGATTTCCATGTCGCCGTTCGCGCTGATCGCGGCGACGTTCTTGATAACTTCCGGATCATCCTTCACCAACTTGCTCTGCTTGGCCAACGCGCTCGTCACGTCTTCAACCGTCTTGTCGATGCCGCGCTTGAGCGCCATCGGACTCGCGCCCGCGGCCACGTTCCGCAGACCTTCACGGTAAATCGCTTCGGCCAGCACCGTCGCCGTCGTCGTGCCGTCGCCGGCCACGTCCGAAGTCTTCGATGCCACTTCCTTGACCATCTGTGCACCCATGTTCTCGTACGGGTCTTCCAGTTCGATCTCCTTGGCGACGGTCACGCCGTCCTTCGTCACTGTAGGGGCGCCCCACTTCTTGTCGATCACCACATTGCGGCCCTTCGGACCCAACGTGGCCTTTACGGCCTTGCTCAACTGCGTTACACCGGCGAGCACACCACGGCGTGCGTCTTCACCAAATTCAATTTGTTTCGCGCTCATTTGTCGTATTCCTCCGTTTCTAAACCCGCCCGCGCCGCGGACGTTGTTCCTGTCTCAATTGTCGCGAATCGTGCGTAGAAGACTAGTCGATCACCGCAAGAACATCGTCCTCGCGCATGATGAGATGCTCCTCGCCGTCGATCTTCACCTCGGTGCCCGCATACTTGCCCATGAGGATCCGGTCGCCCTTCTTCACTTCCAGAGGAACACGATTTCCCTGATCGTCAACCTTGCCCGGGCCCACGGCCACTACCTTGGCTTCCTGCGGCTTCTCTTTGGCCGTATCCGGAATGATGATCCCACCACGTACGGTCTCACTGGGTTCTTCGCGCTTCACAAGAATCCGGTCTGCAAGAGGTCTGATTTTCATTGGCTTCCTTTCTGCTGCGCGACGCTCAGCCACGAGCGCTCTACAATGACCACTGGCCCTGCACGTCGCATTGGTTTACAGTCTTCAGTACGCCGAAGCCTCACTGCGGCTCCAGCATCCAAAACGCTCATCCACAAGCCATTTTGCCTAGACGGCCATTTTGGCAATAGTCCGACGCGATCTCTCAGAGATACCCGCACCGACTATCATGGAAATGATAGCACCGAAATGCCCAGGTTGTCAAGAGGAGTTTATTTGTTGAAAAACAACGACTTAAGAACAGCCATCGATATCGCGGAGACCCCGAACCGAAAGACCAAGCGCCCCCTGAGCCGGCAACCACCCTCGGCCTCCATCGCCGAGACTGCCAAAACGGCATATTATCAGCAGTCCATATAGGCGAGTGCTAACCAGCGCTTGCAACCAGGAGTATGCCCCATCAACCCCATATCTGTCCAATGGCTCCCCGGCGATTCCGGGTGGGAGCCACGCGGGGGGCGGCTGTGCCGCTACTGGTCCGAAGCGTTGGCCTTCCCCGGACGTGTCCGCCGTCCCTCGCGAATGCCGCGGAAGAAGCTCGTCAACAGCGCGCCGCACTCTTCGGCCAGCAGTCCAGGATGCACGGCGGGCTGGTGGTTGAGGCGCGTGTCTTCGAGCAGGTTCATCAGCGTGCCGGCGGCGCCGGCTTTCGGGTCGCAAGCGCCGAAGTAGACCTCTGCGATACGGGCCAGCACGATAGCACCCGCGCACATCGGACACGGTTCGAGCGTCACGTAGAGTTTTGTGTCCTCCAGGCGCCAACTCTTGAATCGGGCGGCCACTTGGGTAATGGCGAGGATCTCGGCGTGCGCGGTTGGGTCCTGGAGCGTCTCGCGCTGATTGTGGGCCTTGCCCACGATCTGTCCATCAGAGACGATCACGCACCCCACGGGCACCTCGCCCACATCCAACGCGCGCTCCGCTTCCCGAATGGCGTACTGCATGTAACGTAGATTATCGTCAAGCATGCGTAGATTCTGCGCACCCGTCCCCATCAAGTCAAGCAGGATGTAAGGCCGCGGTTGTCCACGGATTCCTCATTGAACGGTAACCGTTCACAAGCGGATCCCGCGCCTCACCGCCATTCCCGCGTATCGCCGTCATTCCCACGAAAGGGCTTGTCGATTTAGGCTGTTCCCACATCTCTTACCTGGGGCCCGCGGGCGGGGATCCAGGTTGGAAGCAAAACTTGCCCATAACGTGTCATTTCGACCGAAGGGAGAAATCTCTTGCCACGAAAAATACCGGGACTTCGTCTACGTACTGACCCCGTGGAAAGACTTGGCGAGGGGTAGGGCCGAGATCTCTCCCTGCGCTCGAGATGACAAGGGGATTAAATCTCTTCGGCTAGAATTCCCCGCCGCTTGCGGCGCAGAAAGCATGGAGGAGCGAATCTGAATACCCCGTCCGCTTGCGGCGGGGTAGTTTATTTT
>JAACEL010000491.1 GCA_011682535.1 Nitrospiraceae bacterium
AAGAGGATTAAAAGACTGAATGCCCAATGGTCGGTGTCTGTCGCTTTCTAAATACCCTCCTGAACCCCACAAGACCGATAGCCCGGAAGCCGATCGGGAGCTGGCGAGGCTGGCGAAGGCATTGGGGCATCCGGTGCGCGTGCGAATCGTCCGTATTCTTGCGCGAAGGACAACGTGCGTGTGCGGCGAGTTGGTGGACGAGTTGCCGGTCGCCCAATCAACCGTCTCGCAACATCTCAAGCGCATGAAGGAGGCTGGTTTGGTGCAGGGGACTATCGACGGACCACGGGTATGCTACTGCCTCTCACCAACCGTGCTTGAGCGACTGAAAATGCTGGTTGGGGCTTTGTAGTCGATGAGCTTTCCGTTTTTTGGAATGAATGATCTCAAATCGACGATAGGCGATTTTGAACAATAGGAGTGTTGCGATGACGAATGTCCAAGTATTCGATCCGCCAATGTGCTGTCCAAGCGGTGTATGCGGGCCCGCAGTCGACCCCGTCCTACCGCGGTTCTCGGCGGACCTAGACTGGTTGAAGTCTCAGGGCGTAAGTGTCGAGCGGTACAGCCTCTCGCAGCAGCCAGGCGCGTTCGCCGAGAGCGATGTCGTGCAACGTGCATTGTCTTCTGAAGGAAACGAGTGCTTGCCGCTGGTTCTGGTGAATGGGCAGATTGTCAGTCGTGGTACTTATCCCAGCCGAGAGGAGTTGGCCTCGCTCGCAGGCCTTGCTGCTCCCTGCGAGAGCATCTACACGGACGCAGTTGCGGAACTGGTCGCAATCGGGGCTGCGATCGCTGCCAACTGCCGGCCGTGTTTCAAGTATCACTACGACAAGGCTCGCAAGGTCGGCGTCTCTCGGGAAGACATGGCCCGTGCGGTCGCGACTGCGGAAGAGGTCAGGCAGATGCCTGCCAAGGCAGTGCTTGAGTTGGCCGAAAAGTGCTTGGGCAGCGCGATGCGCGACCAGGAGGATCACACCAGTGCTGCCGATGGCTGCTGTGGCTCCGACAATCTCTTGAGTTCTATTCCTACTGAAAAGTGCTGCTGAACCGAGGAGAGCATCGTGAATCTTACTTCCGCAGCAACCCGATATCTCTTCTTCACTGGCAAGGGAGGGGTCGGTAAGACGTCCGTTGCTTGTGCGACGGCAATTGCCCTGGCCGACCAGGGGAAAGAAGTATTGCTGGTTAGTACGGACCCGGCATCCAACCTCGACGAAGTGCTTGAGACGCATCTGGGTTCGCGTCCGACACCCGTCGAGGCCGTGCCGGGGCTGTTTGCGATGAACATCGACCCCGAGGTAGCCGCTCAGGAGTATCGCCAGCGGATTGTCCAGCCTTATCGGGACGTCCTGCCCGAGGCGGCCGTGGCCAGCATCGAGGAGCAGCTTTCCGGGGCATGCACCGTTGAGATCGCCGCTTTTGATGAGTTTGCCCGGCTCTTGGGCGACCCGGCTGCGACGGCAGAGTTCGACCATGTCGTCTTTGACACGGCGCCAACTGGGCATACCTTACGCCTGCTGCAACTCCCGGCCGCATGGAGTGGCTTTTTCGATACCAACACCAGCGGCACGTCCTGCCTTGGACCGCTTGCCGGTCTCCAGCAACAGCGTGCATTGTACGAAGCAACGCTCAATGCTCTGGTCGACCCGGCGGTGACGACGCTCATTCTGGTGAGCCGGCCGGAGCAATCGGCGTTCGCCGAAGCCGAAAGAAGTCGAGGCGAACTTGCCGCTCTGGGGGTGAGCAATCAATGTCTGGTGGTCAACGGAATCTTCCGAGCTAGCGATCCCGAAGACCCGGTGGCGAGATCGCTGGAATCCCTTGGCCACACCGCACTCGGCTCGATTCCCGCGGGCTTAGCGTTACTGCCGCGGACAGAGATCCCGTTGGCGCCATTTGGACTGGTGGGCATCTCGGCGTTACGTAGGCTGTTTCAACCTGCTGAGCTGCCGCAGAAGGTCGAAGCCACCCATGTCATGGATCAAGACACAAACGACATCCCTGAATCACTTGGGTGCTTGGTGGACGACATTGCGAGTCGGGAATGCGGAGTTGTAATGACAATGGGAAAAGGTGGCGTCGGAAAGACGACCGTCGCGACGGCAATTGCGCTGGAGTTGGCCAAGCGAGGTTACCACATCCATCTCAGTACGACCGATCCAGCCGCGCATCTCGACATGTCGCTATCCACAAGAATCCCGAACCTGGAAGTAAGCCGGATTGATCCGGCCGTCGAGACGAGACGGTACGCAGAGGAGGTCATGCGTTCGGCGGGCGGAAGCCTTGATGAGCAAGGACGCAAGCTCCTGAAAGAGGACCTGCGTTCCCCATGCACCGAGGAAATCGCCGTTTTCCGCGCGTTCGCCTCCAAAGTCGCCGAAGGCGGCGATGGATTTGTGGTGCTGGACACGGCTCCGACCGGGCACACGCTACTTCTGCTGGACGCTACAGAGGCCTACCATCGCGAGGTCCAACGCACTAATAGCGACCTGCCCGAGACGGTACGGGAACTCCTGCCGCGTCTGCGCAACCCCGACTTTACCAAGGTACTCCTCGTTACGCTGCCGGAGGCTACACCGGTCCACGAAGCGCTCCAGCTCCAGCAGGACCTGGAGCGGGCGGGAATCGAGCCGTATGCCTGGGTTGTCAACCGGAGCTTGACTCCTTTGTGTCTTCACGATCCGGTACTTCTCGCAAGACAAGCAAGTGAGGCACCGTACATTAAGGAGGTAAACCAAGACTACGCTTTGCGAACCGCGCTGGTGCCGTGGGTGAGCGAGCTTCCTGACTTCCCGGCCTGGCTTGCTGAACTGACTGCCAAAGTGAAGCCCATACTCAGTGGCGCCCCTGAGACAATCGTAGAACAAGAATCAGCCAACAAGACAAAACGGCGTTAGCAGACCACAGACAGAACGTTGCAGGGTGAATCTGCCGAAACAAGAAAGCCCCGGTACGACGAGTGGGGCAACTGTTGCAGCGACTCCATCGAGAACACAAAGAACGAGAGCTAATCAGGGGACAAGCAATGCACAACCCAACGTGCGCGTACGCCGTAACACAATGTCGAGAGATGTCTCTTGCCTGCATAGCAGCGGTCGCCTTATTGATCGGCGGCATCTGTGCCGCTGTGGCTGCCGAAGAACCGGAGAATGGTGACGCCGTTTCGGGCGAATCCACCACGGTTGGGTGTCCATTGGCGGCGGGGATGTTGAAACTTCTTGAGAGCGAAATGAAAGATTCGTTGCAGAGGCGAGGCATCCAATCGGCCTATGAACGATTCCGTACCTACGCAGGCCGAAAACTCGAAAGCACACTTCGTCGGACCTCCTCCGAGATAACGGGGATTGGACGACTAGGCTGGTACGCTCAGCTATGGAAGGACCCCATCTCGGCCCCGGCCGCCGCGGAAGCATTCACGCGAACTCTGCATAAAGCCTTCCTGAAAGAAAGAGGCTTGGACGGGGTTCTCGACATTGCCGCCGCCAAGCTGGACTTCAAGGAGCCGTCGCAAGGCTCGGATGATTCGGCTTCGCCCGATGACAAGCCCCTGGATGTCGTCCGTCGCGCGTTAGAACGAGCAAGAGAAGCACAAGATACAGCACTTACGCCCCTGACGCCAGGAGAAGTCCGGCACCTTGAACAGAGCCTCTACCGGGTGTTGACCGGCGATGTCCGCACGGGACACACCCTGTCAAGTCGAAGCACGGGCCGGCGCTTGATTCAACTGCTTGAGAAGGCGAACCGAGAG
>JAACEL010000492.1 GCA_011682535.1 Nitrospiraceae bacterium
GTTCCGGCAGATCCGCTATTACGCGATCTACTTCCCGGTGATCGACTTCCTGGGCTCCTTCTCGCTGGCACTCATCATCGTCTACGGCGGACGGCAGCTTCTGCATGACCAGCAGGCGCTGGGTACGCCAGCCGATATCGGCATGTTTTTCGCCTACGTGCAGTGGTCGGAACGCCTCTACGGTCCCATCCGTGCGCTTGCCGACCGCTACAACCTTCTGCTGGAGGCAATGGCGTCTTCGGAACGCGTGTTCGAACTGCTGGACACGCCGGAGGAAGTGGTGAACAAGCCCGACGCCATGGTGGCGGACGGTCTCGATGGCGCCGTGGAGTTCAAGGACGTCTGGTTCGCGTATGAGCCCGGTCAGTGGGTGTTGAAGAATATCAGCCTCAGCATCCGTCCGGGTGAGCGCGTCGCCATTGTGGGCCACACGGGGGCGGGTAAGAGCACGTTCATCAACCTGCTCTCGCGCTTCTACGACGTGCAACGAGGGTCAATCTCGGTGGACGGTCTTGACGTGCGCGACTATGAGAAGCGGTCGCTGCGGCGCAACATTGGCGTGGTGCTCCAGGATGTGTTTCTATTCAACGGCTCCGTGGAGCACAACATCCGGCTGGGGGACAAGGCCCTGGACGAAAATAGGATGCGGGCCTGTGCGCAGTACGTCAATGCAGCCCCTTTCATTGAGCGTCTTCCGGAACAATACGGGTATGACGTTGGCGAACGCGGTTGCAACATGTCGACGGGGCAACGCCAGTTGGTAGCGTTTGCCCGTGCGCTGGCGCATGACCCACGAATCCTGGTGCTGGACGAGGCGACCTCGAGCGTCGACCCGGAGACGGAGGCCCTGATTCAGGACGCGATCACGAAACTGATGGAAGGACGGACCTCCATCGTGATCGCGCATCGTCTCTCGACGATTCAGCATGCGGATCGCATCATAGTGATGCATCATGGCGAGATCCGGGAGACGGGTACGCACCAGGATCTGCTGGCCCAGCGGGGGCTTTATTACAAGCTCTACCGGTTGCAGTACAAGTAGCGGTGTGCTTCGCGCTGAGGCCGTACTCACATGTGGGAAGAGGAAAACCTGGGCGTGGTCTGGTATGAGAACCCGGCGAGGCCGTGAATCCGTGGCATTCTCCGCGATCAAGCCCAGGAAAAGTAGACTTTTTCCATTGGCTTTCCCCATAATGCTGGGTGTGTTTGGGCGTCCAATTCCCCGATCTTCTTTTCCGGAGCGAGAGTGTCTGTGAATTCGCACGTTAAGTCCTTGTTGTTCGTCCTGGGGGGGATCCTTGTGTTTGCCGTGTTGTGGCCACGGGAGGCGTCGAGTCCGGAGGAACGGGAAGCCTTGGCGCAGGGCCGTGTCGTGGTCACGTATTGGGACCGCCATTCGGGGCATGAACACGCTTCGCGGCGCAAGCTGATTGACGAGTTCAACGCCAGTCAGAATAAAGTCTATGTTCGCGCCCTGTCTGTGGGCTACGACGCGAGCATGGAGAAGCTGCTGACGGCGGTAGCGGGGGGAACGCCGCCGGACCTCATCGGCATGGACGCGACCATCATGTCGCAGTTGGTGACGCAGGGCTGCTTCACGCCGCTCGATGATTTTATCGCGGCGAGCGATGCAGTTAAGGAAGAAGAGTTTTTCCCATACTGCTGGGATGCGGTGGCGATTGATGGGCATGTATGGGGGATTCCGACTACGACGGACACGTATTGCCTGCTCTGGAACAAGACCGCGTTCCGCAAGGCCGGGCTGGATCCGGAACGCCCGCCTCGAACGATTGCCGAGTTGGAGGCGTATGCGGAGAAGCTGACCATCCGCGACGAGACGGGACTGAAGCAGATGGGGTTCCTACCGTGGGTGCCTTGGGACATGACAACGATGTGGGGGTATCTCTTCGGTGGGGAGTGGTATGACGAGGAGACAGGGCTTGTCAACTGTGCCGATGACCCGAAGATCATCGAAATGTTCGCGTGGCAACAGAGCTTCGCGCTGGATCCCCGTAGCGGCGAGGGCACGTCCTACGCCATGGATCCCGAACAAATGATGTCGTTTCAACAGGGATTCGGGGCGTACATGAGCGCGAATAACCCGTTTTATTCGGGAAAGGTGGCGATGACGGCGGAAGGGGAGTGGCAAGTGACGTTTATTCCGACCTACGCGCCTGAGTTGGACTGGGGTGTGGCGCCGCTGCCGACGCCTGAAGGTGCGCCGCCTCGGGCCTACGGCGGCGCGCCGGTTGCCGATTGCATCCCGGCCGGTGCACGGAACCCCGAGGCCGCGTGGACCTACCTGGAGTGGTTCTACTCGCCGCGTCCGGGCGGTGGGACTTCGCCGGTAAGCGACTACAATTATGCAATTCACAACATCCCCTGCCGCGTGAAAGAAGCGGAGCAGGAGCGATTCACGGGGGATCCGAAGTTCCGGGTGTTCGTGGAGACGCTGCGCGATCGGGAAACCGTGTCGCCGCCAGTCACGCCGTTGACGCAACTGTTGGGCAATGAGATGGAACGCCAGCGTGAGCGGGTGGCGTTCTACAAGACGACGCCAGAGGAGGCTGCGCGGGCGATCCAGGAGAAGGTGAATCGGGAGTTTGTGCGGGCGCGGCGGCTGATCGGGAGGGGGCGGTCGTGACGCGCATGGAACGACGAAACACGCGGAACGGGCTGCTGTTTGCCTCGCCCTACATCGTAGGATTCGTGGTGTTCATCCTGTACCCGCTCGGGGCGAGCCTGTACTACAGTTTCTGTCAGTACAACGTTATCATGCCGCCGGCGTGGGTGGGTCTGGAGAACTTCCATGAACTGTTCTTTCAGGATCCACTTTTCTGGAAGGCGCTCTATAACACGGTCTACTTCGCGGTCTTCTCCGTGCCGCTGTCCCTGGCCTTCAGCCTGAGTCTGGCGCTGTTGCTCAACCAGAAGTTGCGGGGGATGGCGGTGTACCGGACGCTGTTCTTCCTGCCGTCGATCGTGCCGATCGTGGCTTCGGCGGTGTTGTGGCTGTGGGTGCTGAATCCGGAAAGCGGCCTTATCAACGGGATGCTGCGTCAGTTCCTTGGCGTGGAGGGACCGGGATGGATCGCCGACGAACACTGGGCGAAACCGTCGTTGGTGGTGATGAGTCTGTGGGCGGTGGGGGGCGCGATGGTCATCTTCCTGGCGGGCCTCGCCGACGTGCCAGAGACGCTGTATGAAGTGGCCGATATCGATGGGGCGGGGCGTTGGGCGAAGTTCCGGCATGTAACGCTGCCGATGCTGACACCCACGATTCTGTTCAATCTCATCATGGGGTTGATCGGCGCGTTCCAGTACTTCACCCAGGTCTATGTGATGACCGGTGGCAAGGGGGGGCCGGTCGACAGCACGATGTTCTACGCGCTGTACCTGTATCGAAACTCCTTCTACTATCTGCGGATGGGGTACGCGTCCGCGATGGCGTGGTTGTTGTTCGTGGTGATCCTGGCGGCAACGCTGTTGCTTTTGACGACTTCCAAACGGTGGGTGCATTACCATGGCGAATAAGCTCACCGTGAAATGGAAAGCGCACACGGTCCTGATGTTGGCTTCACTGTTGTTCCTGGTGCCTTTCTTGTGGATGTTCTCGACGTCACTCAAGCACGAGTCGCGCATCTTCCCGAAGCCGGGCGAGCCCCCGCAGTGGATTCCAACGACGGAGAAACTGGATGAGGAAGGACGCCGCCTTGTCACCTATAACGGGGAAGA
>JAACEL010000119.1 GCA_011682535.1 Nitrospiraceae bacterium
TCCAGCGTCATCGTGGATGTCATTTGTTTCAGGCTACGCCGGCAGTTCGTAACCCTCCCGCCGGGGGCGTGAGAGCATCTTGTTGCCTTCGCGGCAGTTGGTGAAGCGCTCTTTCTTGGGATTCCATTTGAGCGTCTTGCCGACTAGGCCGAGATCGCGGGCGATATTGACGAGGTAGCACAGCGCCGAGCTGCGTTGGCCGTACTCGATGTCCGCCGTACACGTTCCGCGGGTCTTGATGCACTCGATCCAGTTCTCGATATGCGGTTGGGTCTCCGGAACTTGCAGGCGCGGCGGCGCATCGGCCGACTGGATCAGGCTGGCGGGATCAGCGGCGATCTTGTCGCGGTTGATCTCGATCTTACCGCCCTCGCCGACGAACACGCAGCCTAGTCCTGGGGAACAATCTCCATCGAGATACAGGCGAAGCTCCGTGCCATTGGCATACCGCATGCGCACCTTCGCCCGCGGCCCAGAGGCCGTTCGGATCATGTGGTAGTACGGGGCGCCCGTTTCGTGGTCCGCGGGCGTGCGCTCTTCGAACGCGCCCGCGCGTGTCTCACGCAGCGGCTCGTCGAGAATGATCTCGACGGGCCCCGTGCAGTCGGTTCCCAACCCACGCTGGATCTGGTCGTAGCTGTGCGTTCCCCAACCCGTGACGCCAAACGAAGCGCCGCCGCCGTCGTAGTCCCACCACTTCGCCCAGGAGTGGTGCAGGTCTTTCCTGTAGGGCCGCAACTCGACCTGATTGGTCCAAATGTCCCACCAGTCGTCGCCGCCGCCAGCCGGCATTTCCTCGCCGGGTCGCGGTTTCCAGCGAACCGGCCCGATGAAGTTGGGCGCGAGCACGGCCTCGATTCTGCCGATAGCGCCGTTCTTGACCAGGTCGCTGGCCCAGTTGTTGAGCGGGATCGAGCGCTGCTGCGTGCCGACCTGGGTAACCCGTTTGTGCTTGCGCGCCATATCGACCATGGCGCGTCCCTCGGCGATGGTCAAGCACATGGGCTTCTCGATGTAGACGTCCATCCCGGCGGCCATGGCGTGACAGGTCACCCAAGCACGGGCATGGGTGGTCGTCTCGACCATCACGCCATCGAGCCGCTCTTTCTCGATCATGTCGAGGAAGTCCGTGTAGCCGTTCCAGTTCTGGTCTTTGCCGGCGGAGCCCAGGAACGCGTCAACGCGCGGTTTGAAGCAATCGCACACGGCTACGATTTGCATCTCGGGAATGCCCAGGCACGTTCCCGCGATCTGTCTACAGCGGCCGCCCAGGCCGATCAGGCCCACCCTCACCCGCTCGTTTGGCGAGGTCTTTCCCGGTGACACGCACGCCGTGTTCACCTGGGTGGCGCAGCCAGTCGCCGCAACCGCACCCGTTATTGTGGTTGCCGCCAGAAACGCCCGGCGCGTGATAGTCTCATTGGCGCTCATCCCATTTTTTCTCCTGCGTTTTCATGTCCAGCCACATCGGTGTCAATGCGTGCCAACCCGCTATTCGGACGGTTCCAGCCGGCGGATGCGAACCTCGCGAACGGCGATGGCCATGTCCTTGAAGGGATCGCCGGCGTGCACCTGGAAACCGATTTTGCCGCGCGCGAAAGAGTCCTCTTGGACGTCCGCCGTGACCACATCGTTAAGCGTGACGACGAGGCGGTCACCCTGCGCACGGATCTCGATAGTGTTCCATCCTTCCCGGTTGACGATAGCGGGGTCCTCGTTCATGGCGAGGAACATCTTGCCGGGGCAATACAGCGAGCCCGAGTAGCACACAGGGTTGGTGTACTCGAGGATGTCGGCCTGGTAGGACCGGTCAGGCGCTTGGTAGCGAAACCACACGCCACTGTTGCCGGGCCAGTGCATCTTGAACGTGACGGTCAGCTCGAAATCGTCGAATTCCTCTTCCGTGAACAGGTCGCCTGCCGCACCGTCAGGCCCTTGCCGGCCCACCAGGCAACCGTCCTCGACGTTCCAGGCCGCACCGCCCGTGGCCTGCCAACCCGTCAGATCCTTGCCGTTGAACAGAGGCCGCCACGCCGTCCCGCCACCGGTCCCGCAACGCGTCCGCGCACAACCCGCGGCGCCAATCGCCAGCCCCGCCGCCAACCCAATCCCATGTTGCAAAAACTCCCGTCGATCATTCTTGTCAGGCTCCATAGCGGTGTCTCCTGGCGGATGCGTATAATGTAAGCGGCAGCATCCGATTGTAATGAGTGGCTATCGTTGGTTGCATTTGACCACAATTCAAGGTTGGACCTCAAACCACCGCGACGATTCGGAAAAAGGGCTGGATGACTTAAACTGCTCTAGAGTTCTTCATGTGTCGTCGTGGTGATGAAACGCTGTATTCAGGGCTTCCAGTGTCGGCTCGATATGAACGGCCGGCGGGGCGATCTTCTTTACGGTGTCCAGATCCTTCGAGCCTGTGCCGGTGACTATGCAGCAGATGCGCGTGTTCGAGGCAATCCCGGGCAAGTGGCGCAATGCGGCGATGACCACCGCGGTCGTCGGTTCGCAAAGCAGTCCTTCCTGCGTAGCCAAGAGGCGCTGGCCTTCGAGTATTTCGTCGTCGTCGACGTTGACGGCCGCGCCGTTCGTCGTTCGGATAGCGGGCAGGGCGGTGTGTCCGTCGAACAGGATGTCGTCGGCGATGCCGCCTGCGATGGTGTGCGGGTCCGGCCACGGGTCTTCCAGAGTCTCGAGATAGGGGGTGTCGTTGTCGATGGCCTTCTTCAACGGCGCGCATCCCGCGGCCTGGACGCCCGCCATGCGCGGGATGCGGTCGATGAGTCCCAGTCGTTTGAGGTCGAGGAACCCGCGCCATACGCCGCCCAGGAGCCCGCCGCCGCCGCAGGGCGCGACGATCCAGTCCGGCAGGTCTCCGTCCGTCTGCTGGAACAGTTCGTAGGCGATGGTCTTGGCGCCTTCGACGTTGAAGGGGTTGTACATACCGGCGGTGGATAGGTGGTACCAGCCGAATTGGCGGCATGCTTCGATACACAGGTCGAAGGCCTCGGCCGCTGACGGCGTGTCGACCTGGATGGCGCGGCCGCCGTACACCGACGCGACCGCGATCTTGCCGGGGGCGGCGTGGCCGTGCATGAGCAGGACGGCTTTCAACCCGCAGCGTGCGGCGTAGGCCGACGCGGCGCAGGCCACGTTGCCCGAGGAGACCACGGCGACCGTGTCCGCGCCAATCGCGCGCGCGTGGCTGATGCCCACGGAGACTTGGCGGTCCTTGAACGACCCCGTGGGATTGGCCATCTCGCTCTTCAAGAGCACACAGCCAGCGCCGATGTTGTTGGCGAGTCTGGTGGCCTCGATCAGCGGCGTGGCGCCTTCGTTCAGCGTGACGACGTCGGCGCGATCGTCGACGGGCAGGAGATCGAAGTAGTCCCACATCGACCGCGGCGTGCGTTCGAACAGCCCGGCCGGTGGCGTTGCGTGTGCGCGAATGCTGAACGGCTCACCGCAGACGGGACACGTGGTGTTGTCGCGTACGCAAGAGGCCGCGCCGCAGCCGTAGCAGAAAAAGTCGTACTTGGGTTCGTCCATTTGCTTCCTTCCAGGGGGTCGCTCGGTCTGATCTAGAAATCGAATTGGTCGATGTTGCTCTTGTCGAAGATCGTCGGGTCGCCGAGAATAATCTCGCTGCCCACCACCTTGAGTTCGCCCAGATGCCCCGCGTTGAAGGCCGTCGCGCCCGGTTCGACCTCGCCGCGTACATTGGCGACGGCGGCGTAGACGGCCAGGTAACCGAGGTCGACGGGGTTCCACAGGACGAAGCGATCGACGGTGCCGTCATCGACGTATTCCTTCATCATCTTCGGCGTGGCGAGTCCGGTGAGGAAGACGCGATCGGCCGCGCCCGCCTTGCGCAGGGCTTCCGCCGCGCCTGGCAGGGCCACCGACGTGATGGCGAACACGCCTTGCAGGCCGGGGTAGGCCTTGAGGCAATCGGCCATGACTTGCGTGGCCAAGGCCTGATCTTCGCCGGACGCCTTGGGCGTTTTGGAGAGGTTCGTCAGGTTCGGATAGGCCTGCGCGCGATATTTCTCCATCTCCTCCATCCAGATATTCTGGTTGGCGGCCGTCAGCGAGCCGGTGAGGATCAGGTATTTCGCGTCCGCCCCGGCGCCTTCCACCATGACATCCATCAGCGTTTTGGCTACACTGGCGGAGGTGCATTGGTTGACGAAGAAATCGCGCGCTTCGGGCAGCGCGTCGGCGTCCCAGGTGATCACCGAGATGCCGCGCTTGCGGGCCTTTTTGAGCACCGGCGCAATGGCGTCGGGGGCGTTCGGCGCGACCGCGATGGCGTCGTATTTCTTCGCGATCCATGTCTCGATCATTTCGACCTGCAGGTCGACCTTGCTTTCGACGGGGCCATCGAAGTCTACTTCGACCCCGAGTTCCTCGCCCGCCTTACGCGCGCCCACCTCCGTGGCGTTGAAGAAGTCGATGCCGATTAGCTTCGGCATGACGCCGATCTTGAGTTTCTTGCCCGCCTCGGACTGAGCGTCCTGGGCATCGCCCGCGGGCGGTTCGGACGGGCCGCACGACACGCCCGCGATCACGAGCGCCGTCAATATCAGGCAGGCCATCGATTTGTTCGTCATTTCGCTTCTCCCCACGCGTGGCGCCCGCTGGACGCCATCCGTTCATTGAGCACCGCCGTGACGATCAAGAGAGCGCCGACGATGATGACGACGTGTTGGGAACGCATACCGGCCATCTTCAGGCCGTATCGCAGGATACCGATGATGAGCAGTCCGAGCAAGGTTCCAAGCACGGATCCCCGGCCCCCGCTGATCCGCGTGCCGCCGACGACCACACAGGCGATCGCTTCCAGTTCCATGCCGGTTGCGGCGTCCGCCTTGGCGGTGGAGTAGAGGGCGGTGTTGAAGATCGACGCGATGCCGCAGACGGCGCCGCAGGCGGTGTAGAGGCCGAGCTTGAGCCGGCGCACTGGGATCGCGGCGAAGTGGGCGGCGGTTTCGTTCTCGCCCAGGCACTCAGTGAATCGTCCCACCCACGAGTGGCGCATCAGGAACCAGCCGACCGCGATGACGGTGGCCAGCGCGAACAGGGGGACGGGGAAGTAGGCGGAGCCGCCGGCTCCGGTGGGGATCTGGAACGCGTCGCCCTGGCTGAGCCAGAGGAAGGCGTCGGGGAAGTCGCTGACGGAGCGTGCCTGGCTCAAACCGAACGCCAGGCCGCGGAACAGCGCCATCGTGGCGAGGGTGACCACGAGCGGGGGGATGCCGAGGTAGCTGCTGACGCCGCCATTGAAGGCGCCCGCCAGTGCCCCCGCGAGGATGGCGGCCAGACAGGCCACCACGATGGGAACCTGGGCGTCGCTGTAGAGCAGTCCGAGGATGATACCGGACATGGCGACGATCGAGCCGACGGACAGGTCGATGCCGGACGTGGCGATGATGAAGGTCATGGGCACGGCCAGCATGCCGACGACCACCCAGTAGCGCGAGATCTCGAGCAGGCTGAACCAGTCGAAGAAGCCCTCGACCTTGACCGAGAAAGCGATGAACATGGCCGCGAACACGTACAGCAGGATGCTCTCTCGGGAAGTGAAAAGACGGCGGATCATGCGCGTTCTCCCCGGAGCCGCTGCAGGGCGGCGTCTACGATGAGGGCGAGCAGGATCAGGCCGCCCACGAAGATGTTCTGCCAATAGGAACTGGCCTCGAGCAGGATGAGTACGTTGTAGAGCAGGGCCACGAGGAACGCGCCCAGCAGCGTGCCGATGGCCGAGCCGCGCCCGCCGAGGATGTTGGTGCCGCCGATGACGGCCGCGGCGATGGCCTTCAGTTCCATGCCCGCGCCGGTGTTGGCCTGCACTTTGCCGTAGTAGGCGGGCATCAGCACGGCGCACAGTCCGACGAGCGCGCCCGAATAGGCGAACGCCATCATCGTCAGCCGTGTCTTGGACAGGCCGATCAGCCGCGCCGCGTTCTCCGAGTTGCCCTGCGCCAACAGCCGCCGTCCCCACAGGGTGTAGCGCAAGAAGACATGCGTCAAGAACGTGATGGCTACCACGTAGCAGACGATCTTCGGGATGCCGAATATTTCGCCAACGGCCACGGCGCGATAGGCGTCGGGCAGTTGTATGACCTCTTTGCCGCCGGTCGCCATGCGCATGACGCCGCGGTAGATGCTCAGTCCCGCCAGCGTCACGATGATCGGGTGGATCCGGGCCGTAAGCGACACGCCCGCGTTCAGCATGCTGAACGCGATACCCGCGGCGATGGCGAGTGCCAGACAGACGGCGGGGTGCGCGCCTGACTTCGCGGCGAGCGCGGCCAGTGCGGCCACCAGGCCCATCATCGAGCCGACGGAAATGTCGATGCCGCCGCCGCAGATGATGAGCATCGCGCCTTGCGCCAGAATCGCGGGGAGCGCGGCGCTGGCGAGGATATCGAAGAAGTTGTCAATATTGGCGAAGCCTTCCGGTCTCAGGACCGTCATCACCAGCGACAGGCCCAGGATAAACACCAGCAACCCGAGTTCGCGCACCTGGAGCAGGCGCGTCAGCGGGTTGCGGCGTCTGTCCGCGGCAGCGGAGTCGTCGGCAACGGCGCGTGGCACGGCCGCGGCCGCGATCGCTTCCTCGCCGTCCGTTGCCGGCACGAACTCTCCGGTAAGGCGGCCTTCGGAAAGCGTGACGACCCGGTCGCTCATCGCCATGATCTCGGGGAGTTCGGAACTAATCAGCACCACCGCCGCGCCCTGTCCGGCGAGGTCGCACACGAGCTTATGGATCTCGGCCTTTGCTCCGACGTCGACCCCGCGGGTCGGCTCGTCCAGGATCAGCACCTTCGGCGCCGTGGACTGCCAGCGGCCGAACACGACCTTCTGCTGGTTGCCGCCGCTGAGCGTGCCGATGGGCTGTTCCATGGACTCGGCCCGGACGTTCATCTCGCCAATCACGCGCGACGCCAAGGCTTTTTCTTTGTTGCCATGTATCCAGGTGGCCGTCGAGAGGTCGCGTAACCGGACCACGCTGACGTTGGCGCGCAGTGAGTGCTCGCGGAAGATGCCCTGCACCAGGCGATCTTCGGGCAGATAGGCGAGTCCGGCGGCGACTGCCTGACGCGGCGAACGGATCGCAACGGGTTTGCCGTCGATGCTGGCCTTGCCCGAAGCCAGCGGGTGCAGACCGAAAAGGGCCTGGCTCAGTTCGGAGCGTCCTGCGCCGACAAAGCCGTATAGCCCCACGATCTCGCCCGAGCGGACCTCCAGCGATAGATCGCTGAATGCGCCCGAGGCCGACGTGACGCCCTCGACGCGCAACCGCACCGCTCCGATCGGCACGGACCGCTTCGCGAAGATCTGGTCCACTTCGCGGCCCACCATCGACGACACGATGGTGTCCATGGTGAGGTCGGCGGTTGGCCGCGTCTCGACGGTTTCGCCGTCGCGCATCACGGTGACGCGGTCGCTGAGTTCGAGCACCTCCTCAAGGCGGTGGCTGACGTATACGATGCCGACGCCCGCGTCGCGCAGGCGGCGGATTTGGGCGAACAGATTCTTGGTTTCTTTGGTGGTCAGCGAGGAGGTCGGTTCGTCGAGAAACAGCACCCGGGCCTCTTCCGACACGGCGGCGGCGATCTCCGCCATCATGCGGCGCGCTACGGACAGGCCCCCGGCCGGTTCACGGACGTTGAACGACTCGCCCAGCGCCGTCACGAGGCGATCCGCTTCGCGGTAGGTGCCCGGCCAGTTGATCAGGCCGCCCGGACCCCGCACCAAGCCGCGCGCGAGCAACATGTTCTCGGCGATGCTCATTTGGGCGAACAGGTCGGCTTCCTGATGAACCACCGCGATGCCATGCGCCACCGCCTGCCGCGTGTTCGATAGCGACAGGCGTTGGCCCTGCAGGATGATCTCGCCCGCATCGGGCTTTAACAGCCCCGTCGCGATGTTGATGAGCGTACTCTTGCCTGCGCCGTTTTCGCCGACCAGACCGTGGATCTCGCCGGGGCGCACGTCGAACTGGACGCCCCGCAACGCGGGCACGCCACCGAAGCTTTTTCGGATGCCGGATAGCTGTAGGATTGGGCCGTTCATCGCGCCAGATCATAGCGGCGGACATAGGGTGGATCAAACCCTGCCCTATTCCGCCGAGGCGTATCGAGGGCGCCAAGGACGCTTGAATCGCGCGGCGAAATCGCGCGGAAGGAGCTATGCCGGCAGTTTGGAATGGACCACCAGCGATTTCGTTATTCCCAGCAGCCGTTCCCGGTGCAGAAGTCCCCCCGGAAACATGGACATCAGCTCGCCAGCCGTGAGCAGCCGTGTATTCTTGGCGATGTCGCGGGCCTCTTCCTTCGAGAGTGGTTCCGGGAAGTAGCCCAGGGCGAAGCGGGTCATCAGGGCAATCTTGAGCCACGCCGGAAACCATTGGAACCCGGGGAACAGGAAGTGGGGTTCGACTGGAAACCAGTAGTTCGGCGCCTGCACGTAGAAGCGCGGCGCAACCCGCTGTATTTCGCGTGCCATCGCGCGCTGGTCCTCAATGCTTCCCACGTGTTCGATGACTGAGTTCGAGAAGGCCACATCGTAGGCGTTGTCGCCGATTTCGCGTAGATCGCGCGCATCTCCTACAAATACCTCACAGACCGGACCAAGGGTCGCTTGACCGTCGAGATTCACCAGTGTCACCTGGATGTCATCGTCGGGCGGTTTGCCGCACGACTCCCAGAATCCACTCGTGCCCCCGACGTCGATGATGCGAACCGGCCGAGGCAAGTCTTCGATCAGGCGCCACAGTAGCTGAAGGCGGCGGCGCCTCAACTGGCTTACATACGAGTCGGCGTTCGTGTTGTCGAACAGCTTGTTGACGATTCGGAGCAAGTTCACGTACCTCCCTGGTGCGTGAATCTTCGGATGCGGTATTCCCAGATTCCCCAACGCCATGCAATCTAGCACGGACGTGGCCGGTGTTTCCATGAGCGGCGCGCCGAATGAGGGTGCGTGGAGTTCCGTGTTGACCTGCCCGAGTACGTCACGCTCCGCGAGGCAGGATCCTCACGCAACGGCCTGCCACCTGGAGCCGGCCTTCGGCGAACAACTGGATGGCCCGGGGATACAGCTCTCGTTCCTTGGCCTGGACCCGCTCAGCCAGCGTGTCGGGCGTGTCGTCCTCTTCGACCGGCACGGCTTCCTGCATGACGATGGGGCCGTTGTCGTATTCGGCGTCGACGAAGTGCACCGTCGCGCCGCTTACCTTGGCGCCATAGGCCAGCACGGCCTCGTGGACGTGATGACCGTACATGCCGTGGCCGCAAAATGCTGGGATGAGGGCGGGATGCACGTTGAGGATGCGGTTGGCGAAGTCGTCCGGCACCGTCAGCATGCACATGAAGCCCGCGAGCGCCACCAGGTCGACGTCGTACTTGCGGATCTCCGCCCACAACGCCTCGTTGAACGACTCGGTGTCGGCGAAGTTCTTACGCGGGACGACCGTCTCCGGGACGCCGTGGTTGCGCGCACGTTCCAGGCCGTAGGCGTCGCTGCGCGAGGCGATCACGCAACTCACGGTTGCGTCGAGATTGCCCTGTTCGATGTGGGTGAAGATGTTCTCGAGCGTCGTTCCGCTTCCCGACAATAGCACCGCGAGTCTGACTGCCATCGCGTCGTTTCCTTCCTGATTTCCGCGCACATGTGTTCCGGAGATGCCCATACTATACGGACTGTGTGCGTCGAAAACCACGCGCCCGCACTTGCGGCATTTCTGAGCGTGCCATTCCACCACGAAGGACACGAAAAACACGAAGAAGAGCTATTGAAGCAGGCAAGCTCTCGTGCTAGGCTGGCGCGCGTCAGGTGTCGAACAAAGCAGGATCCACTTTCCAAGGGAAGGTTAGCGTCGATGAATTCCATTTTCGTGCTAGGTGCGGGTTTCTCCGCTGCCGCAGGCCTGCCCCTTGGCAAGGGGTTGTCCCAGCACATACTCAAGCTTGCAAGGCAGTACGAAAGGGGGGGCATCCTGCTCAAGGATGTGGAGAGATTCGTCGCGTACAAGAACGATACATCCAGCGAGAAACTCGCCAAAGATGATGTGGATTTCGAAGAGTTTGTCGCGTTTCTGGACATTGAGCATAGCCTTGGCTTCGAGGGGAGTGAGCATTGGTCCAACAGCGGGAATCAGAGCCAGCTTCTCATCAGGAACTGCATCGCCGTTGTCCTGCACGCCCACCAGTTGATGATGACATCGGAACAGAAGTCGCTATATGACAGCTTTGCTCGGCGTTTGGATCCAGGGCGATTGCATTTAATTCTCCGTAGCGTGTAGGCCCCCCGCTCTTCTTCGCGCCGTTTTCCCAGCAACTTCTAGCCAACAAGTATTGATCTGATCAGTAATCATAGTTTGACATATAACTATTGCATCGGTCATCATCTTCATTAAGAAACCAACATGAGGAGATGGAACATGGCCGACGAGAAGAAGGGTGTATTCTTTACGTGCTTTGGACAACTGGAGGACCCCAGAATGAATCGGCGCAAACGGCACCTGCTGATGGATATCATCGGCATTACCGTCTGCGCCGTCATCGCTGGCGCCGATGGGTGGGTCGGTGTGGCCTCCTTTGGGAAGTCCAAGGAGACGTGGCTACGTACTTTTCTGGAGTTGCCCAACGGTATCCCATCCCACGACACCTTCGGAAGGGTATTCAGCCTGATCGCGCCCGAAGCCTTCCAGGACTGCTTCCGTTCGTGGGTGCAGGCTGTCCAGAACGGCGTCCAGGGAATCGTAGCTGTCGACGGAAAGACCGTTCGCCGTTCTCACGACCGTAGCAACGGCAAGAAGGCCATTCATATCGTTAGCGCGTGGGCTACTGAGAATTACCTCGCCCTGGGTCAGGTAAAAGTGGACGATAAGTCCAACGAGATCACCGCCATCCCTGAGCTACTGCGCATGCTTGAACTCAAAGGATGTCTGGTCACAATCGACGCCATGGGCTGCCAGCGCCGAATCGCCCAGACCATTGTAGATGCAGGCGCTGATTACCTGCTTGCTGTCAAGGGAAACCAGGAAACACTGGCCGAGGATGTGCAACAGGAGTTCAAACACGCCCAAGGCGATGACTTTGCCCACATGGACCACCAGTACTTGGAGACTATCGAGAAAGGCCACGGACGCATCGAGAAGCGCCAGTACTGGTTAACCCACGACATTGAAGGCTTGGGCACCTTTGAGCGCTGGCCCAGCCTACACGCAATGGCCATGTGCCGCGCCACGCGCACCGTAAACGACGAGACCTCCGTTGAAGACCGCTACTTCATTACCAGCGCCACCCACAACGACGTGAAGAAGATTGCCACGGGAATCCGAAATCACTGGGGCATCGAGAACTCACTTCACTGGGTACTCGACGTTGCCTTTCAGGAGGACCAATCCAGAATACGCGTCGGCTACGCCGCAGAAAACATGGCCGCAATCCGAAAGATGGCCATCAACGTCCTTAAAGCCAGCACATCAAAGAAGGGCGGAATCAAGAACAAGAGGCTACAGGCAGCCTGGAATGACGATTACCTCAAGGAACTCCTCATGGCTATGTAACTTTTAGTGCAATCGCCCTA
>JAACEL010000120.1 GCA_011682535.1 Nitrospiraceae bacterium
CCTGTTATCCCGTCAAGAAGAGATTCGGAAGCAAGCCTCCAAGAAAACTGAAGTACGCTCTTTCCGGATGAACCAAAAAACCTTCGCGCCAAGGGGCGCGCCGCTTGCGTCACGTCCCGTTTTCCTTCGCGATTTGATCCAGGTCTATGTTCGGCTATTTGGAGCAATGCGGGCTAGGGGGTCCGGCCAGACCCTAGAACTGCGCACTCCAGGTGACCGGCCCTTCTTCGTCGCAATGGAACGCAATCCCCAGCACCTTTCCGTCAAAGCTGGTGCGGGCTTCCCCCGCCGACACGGCCACCTCGCCCGGCGTAAACGCCTCGGGCACCAGGACGCGCAGGTTGTAGTCCGTGTTGGCGACACCCTCGAACGACGCCGTCAGCTTGCGCTCGGCCCCGTTCCAGTCCAAGGCGGTGAAATCGGTGGCGCCTTGCGTGAAGTGGCGGTCGGTGGCCAAGAACATCGGCCGATCGACATGGCGCCTCAATCCAAGCAGGCGCACGCTGCCCGGCGCAATGGAGACGGTGACACTCCCCCGCGCGTTGCCGTAGTATTGGTCTTGCCAGAAGTCATAGACAGTGTAGGACGCGTCTTGCCGAAGGCCCAGTTGACCGAAATAGACGGGGATCTTCGCGGATTCCGTCTCGTCCCAGTTGAACACGCCGACGATATGCCAGTCGCCAATGGGTGACGTCACGGGCAGCGACCAGATGGCCGGTTCGGCGCGCTCGAACAGGTCTACGGGACGCGCGGGTTGGTCGGGAACCGGCAGAATGCGCGACAGGATGCGCACCTGCGCCTCGTCGAGGTCGGGGTAGTTGTCCCCGATCTTGACGACACCACCGGTGAGGGCCGCGCCGGTCAGCCAGGCAACGCTCTGGGCTTGGGTCAACTGCGGGCGTTCAGCGACCTTCCAGCGCTTGCGCGTCTCCGGTCTTCCGAAGTAGGCGCAATCCTGATCGGGCGCCCATAGATGCGAGGCGAGATAATAGCGGTGCGCGGCGTTGGTCAGGGTTTCGACGCAACCCCACGGCCAGGCATCGGGCGCTTTGCGCCAGATGGGGGCACAGTCAATCCCGAGGCGGGCTCCGTCGCCCACCGTGCCGGTGATCGGCAAGGGCCCCACCGCCATGATGAAACGATCGGGTCCGGCCCCCGCCCGGATCGCCGACATGCCCATCTGAAGCACCTGGACGCGGGTCAGATGGGGTTGATGGTAGGACTCGGCCATCAGCAGGTGATAGACGAAGTCGGTCTCGACAAACGCATCGTATCCCCACTCCTGCCCGAGCTTGGTAAACAGCCCCTTCACGTATTCGTAGACTCCGGGAGCGGTGATGTCGAGGATCCGCTCGCTATCACCGAGCATGGTGCGCCCCATGGCGTTCGGCTCGGCCAGCCACTCGGGGTGTTCCTTGGCGAGGGGCGCGTCGAGACTGACCGTGAAGGGATCGGTCCAGATCCCCGCCGTCATGCCGCGCCGGTGAATCTCGTCCGCCAGCCACTTCATGCCGCGCGGAAACTTGGCCGGGTCGGGTTCCCAGTCGCCCGTCTCGCGCTGCCAACCGTCGTCGATGGAAAAATGGCGCCAGCCGTAGCGTTTGAGACGCGTGTCGACGAAGTCGAGCGCGGCCATCATGCTGGCCTCGTCGATGTCGGTGTGGAACTTCGTAGCCCACGAATCCCAGCCATGCGGCAGAGCGCGCCGCGACGGACGAACCCCGCTGATGGCCGCGACGGAAGCCCCGAAACGTTCCAGACCCCGCAGGGGGTCGGTTTCGGCAATCCCGAGATAGAGGAACTCGGATTCGAGCCGCCCACCCGGCGCGACCTCCACCGGCGGATCGAAGGTACATATGGTCGAGAATCGATCGAACGCCGCGTCGCCCGCGTCATCGGTGCGCTCGACGCGGATTGCCGTGTAGGCCTGGGTATTGGTCAAGAATCCGGCGATCAACGAACGTCCCGAAACGGGATTGAAGATGGCCATGTTCCACAGGCACTCACACGACCCACTCTCGAGTGTGTGCAGCGAGGTCTGCACGTTGGTCAGCGTGCCGGTGTCGAGAATGAGCGCGTTGGGGGCGCCGGGGCCGAGGGAAAACTCCCCCTTCTTGAGTCCGCCCGCCACCCATGGATACAGGGCGCGCACGCGCACGGGCTTCTTGGCCGTGTTGACGAAGGTGACGTGGGCGGTGATGAAAGGCTGCGCCGGGTACACCTGGATACCCCATTCACAGTTCCCTTTCTTGAAAAAGATGCCGTTGCCGCGTCCGAGTGCGTTGTTGATGGGTTGGCGCGCGGTCCAGCGGCCGTCGATCTTCAGCGGCTCCGGTTCCTCCTCCCCGTCGATCCACACCATCGGGTAGGCGTTCGCGAAGACCGGATGCCCGGAGGTCAGCAAGACATCCGTGCGGCCGTTTTTCTGGACACTGATCTCGAGACTGTCCGTGTTTATCGTGCGGAATTCCCGACCGGGCCGATAGCTGAGGCCCTGACTCCACGCGCCGAGACTGAGGAACACTACCAGCACTGCCGCGCCACGGATGGCTCTCATGAGACTGCGCCTCCTCTCTCGTCAAGTGTTGCCTGCGTCCTGCCGGGGATCCGCTACGGCTTGATGGTCACGCGCTTGCCGGTGTCGCTCGACTTGTAGGCCGCCAATGCGACTTGCAGCGCCGCGCGTCCGGCCTTGCCGGTCATCGTGAGCCTCTCTTCGCCGCGCACGACGTCGATCCAGTGGCCGATCTCCGTCGACCATCCGCCATTTGTCGGGTTGCGGTCGATCATCTTCCATTCACGGCTGCTGTCGCGTCCCGCCGACGCCTTGCCGCCGCAGCGCTGCAGGCCCTTGGCATAGTCGCAGATCAGCGACGCTTCGGTGCCGTAGATCTCGATACCGGAAAAGCCGGGCTTGCTGGTCCAGCCAACCTCGATGTAGCCGAGGGCGCCGTTCTTGAACTCGAGGATCATCACGGCGTTATCGTCCACCTCGATACGCTTCACCAGCGCACCCGCCTTGGCCGAAACGCCCACGATCGGGCCGAACAGCCATAAGCACAGGTCGATGGCGTGGATCCCCATATCGAGCATGGCGCCCCCCGCCGCGTCGTCCTGCTTGTAGAACCAGTCGCTCTTGGCCCACCCCGGATAGGGCCCCCCGTGCGCAAAGCGCACGCGGATCATGAACGGCTTGCCAATGGCCTTCTCTTTCAGGAGTTCGCGGCAGGCGATCGGGCCCGTGAACAGGCGATGGGTGAAGCCGATCATCAATTTCTTGCGCGCTTTCTTCGCGGCGGCCATCATCCGGTCGGCTTCCTTGAGCGTCGTGGCGATGGGTTTCTCGCACAGCACATGACAGCGCGCTTCCAACGCCGCGATCGCCGCGGCGCAATGGTACTTGTTCGGGGTGCACACGCTCACGACGTCGAGATTCTCGTTGCTCAGCATATCCTTGAAATGGGCGTACCCCTTCAAGTCGCCGTACAACTTGCCCATTTCCTTGTGACGTTCAGGCACGGGGTCCGCGAACGCCACCAGTTCGACGTGATCGTTCTTGGCATACCCCGGCAGATGACACGCCTGGGCAATCGATCCCGCCCCAATGACACCGACCCTCAGTTTTTTCGTCTTGGCCATGGCAAGTTCTCCTTGAACCGGTGGGCGCGTGCGCGCGCCTCACTGCAGCGCTCTAGTGTACGCACGCCGTGCACAGGCGTCAAACCGGCGCAGCCCAGCTCCGGGCCTGCGTCATAGATAGGGGGTTTGCCCGTTTTCTCTACGTTTTTCAGCGGTTTCTTGTATTGTAGAGGAAGCACAATAACGAGCCATTTGGGACGAGAACACAACCCAAGACGAACTTTTCCCGTCATTGCGAGGAGCGGAGGGACGCATAGGCCGGCGCACGGCGCGTATCCGCGTGATCCGCGCAAGCCGCGTTCCATTCCCCCACACCATCAACGAACACCCCAGATGCCTGCTCAGGTCACCATGGCGGCGAGACGCAGCATGAAGTCCCCAATCTGCGTGCCGTACTCGGGCGATCCGACGACTTCGAGGTATCCCTTGCTGATCGCCGGTATCATGTCCATCGAATTGGTAATCACCGGCAACGCGTTCTCCGCGCCGTTGAATTTCATGTGCACGAAAGGCTTGCGCCGCCTGTAGTAGCCGCGTCCCGCCTGCGATTTCCCCGCCTTCACGCGCAAGTAGCACGCGATCCCCTCGGGCTCGCACGACCACTGATAGATGCGCTCGGGTTGTTTGGACGTCCACTTCACCATCTCCGGGTCGCCCGACTTGTTCAACTGGCTCAGGGCGGTGGTCACCATGTAGAGCGACATTTTCACCTTGAGCGCCATGCGCGCCTGGGTCTTGGGTTTGGAATCCGGCATCATGATCTTCATCGCCAGCAATACGCTGAACACCTTGATCAGCAGTCCCACTTTCAGCAGGCCCTTGATCTTGGGGATCACCGGCTTGCCTGTGAACATATCGTTCATCTTCGCGACACTCGAAAATCCGAACGTGATATCCGGATTCTCCACGACTTCCGGCAGCGCCTTGAAACCCTCATCGCTGAAAACGAGGCAGGCGCCCACCGGCCCCGCTTCATCTTGCGCGACGAACTGGACCGTCGCGTCGACCCCCTCGAACCGCTTGGCCATCTTGGGGTCGTCTTCAATCAAGACCTTGATCACGGGGAGCACGGCGCGGCGGATGATCCTCGAAGTGAGCAGTTCCTGTTCGGTCGCCATTCCCTACACCTCGTCTTCCCAGTCCTCGTCCGCTTCGAAGTCGCGCCCCATCACCTCACGCACCTTCGCCATGATGCCGTCGCAGTCGATCCCGTAGTAGTTCTGAATGTCTTCGGGATAGCCGATGATGGAGTACACGTCCGGCAGGCCGACCTTCTCAAACGCGCAGCCCTTGCCGCTGGCCGCGATGACGTCGGCCACGGCCGTGCCCAATCCGCCGATCACGTTGTGGTCTTCGAAGGTCACGATCCGGCGCGTGTCTTCCACGGCTTTGAGGATGATTTCTTCGTCGATCGGCTTGATCGTGTGCAGATTGATCACGCGCACGCTGAGGCCATCGTCCTCTTTGAGCAGCTTCGCCGCCTCGACCGCGTGATACACCGACACACCTGTACCGATCACGGTGATGTCGGTGCCCGGGCACATCTCGACGGCTTTGCCGATCTCGAAGCCGTAATCCTCGCTCTCATACACGCGCGGCTCGAATCCCCGCCCGATCCGGATGTACACCGGCCCGTCGACGTCCATGCACGCGCGAACCGCGTTGGCCGTTTCGATAGCGTCAGCGGGGACGATCACCGTGAGATTGGCGAACGCCCGAACGATCGAGATGTCCTCGGTGGAATGGTGCGTCGATCCCGCCTGACCGAACGAGGTGCCGCCATGCGTGGCAATGATCTTGCAGTTCAGGTTCTGGTAACAGATATCTGTGCGCAGGAATTCGCACGCCCGCATGGAGGCGAACGCGCTGAAAGTAGATACAAACGGAACGAGGCCCGCTTTCGCGAGACCCGCTGCCATGCCGAACAGGTTCTGCTCGGCGATTCCCACGTTAAAAAAGCGATCGGGAAACTTGTCTCCGAACACGCCGATCTTGGTCGACTTCGCGAGGTCCGCGGAAAGTCCTACGATCTCCGGATGGCGATCACCCAGTTCGCTGAGCACCGCACCGTAGATCTCGCGCTGCGTCATCTTGTCCGCGTCGTATACAGTCCAAGCAACACCGCCTTCACTCATGAATCAACCCTCTCCCAGGTCGCTCTTGGCCTGCCGAATCAGTTCCGCACTCAATCCGCCATAGTGCCATGCCGGATCGTTCTCCATGTACGAAACGCCCTTGCCCTTGACCGTGTTGGCCACAATCATCACCGGCCCATCGGTGTAGCCCTGCGCGAACTCGATGGCCGTAGCGAGTTGCGTGTAGTCGTGCCCGTCGATCTCGCGGGTCTCCCAGCCGAACGCCCGCCACTTGTCGGCGAAGGGCTCCAGCGACATGACGCTCTCGGTGGGGCCGTCAATCATCATGTGATTGCGATCGACGAACCCGATGAGGTTGCCGGTCTTGTAGTGGGCGGCCGCCATCGCCGCCTCCCAGCACGATCCTTCGTCGCATTCGCCGTCGCCCAGCATCACGTAGGTGAGCCAATCCTCGCCTTTGCAGCGCGCGCCCAGCGCCAGCCCGACGGACATGGGCAAGCCGTGGCCCATCGAGCCTGTCGACACGTCGACCCCGGCAACTTTGTTGCCGTCAAGATGCATGCCGAAGGCGGAACCGGTCTTATTGAAATCTCTGAGGATGGCGGGATCGTAGTAGCCTTTGTTGGCCAACACGACCGCATGGCCGACGCCGCCGTGGCCTTTGCTGAGTACGAAGCGGTCGCGCTCGGGCCAGTCGGGATTGGAAGGATCGATCTTGAGGTACTTCCAGTAGAGGATGGTGAGAATGTCCATCATGCTGAGCGCGCCGCCAATGTGTGCGCCACCGGCCCAACCGGTCACGTCGATCGTGTCGATCCGGTTCTTGCGCGCCACCTCTTTCAGCTCCGCGATTTCCTGATCCGTTATCGCCATACCGTGCTCCCGCCGTTAAGAACCAAAGCCACAGAATCTCCCCACGGCCGGCGTTCGGAAAGCCGCTCGCCGCGCCCAGCTTCCGCGCTACCGCAAGACCGCCTTGAAGGCGTCTTCGAAGATGTCCCACGTGCGCTGAATGTCGTGATCGGTGTGCGCACACGAAAGGAACCAATTGTGGTGCGAAGAGAAGAACGCGCCCCGGCGCGTGGATTCGCCGCAGAGCTTCTGATGGAACATGAGGCTTTCATCGTCGGTGGTGCGCAAGTAGGGCATCGAAGGCGCACCCGTGACTTTCAGGTTGTACCCATGCCCCTTGGCGATGTCCACCAGCCCATCGACCAGCTTCTGCCCCTTCTCCATGGTGAGCTTGGGCGCGTCGATTCGCTTCATTTCCTTCATACAGGCCAAGGCCGCCGCCATGCAGCCCGCCGCGAACCAGAAGCTGCCGGTATGGAAGACTTTCGCGCAATCGGTGCGTAGCGCGTCCGTGCCCACGAGGGCCGAGATGGGGTAACCATTGGCGATGGTCTTGCAGAAGCAGATCAGATCCGGCTTGAAGCCGAAGTACTCGTTCGACCCCCCCATGTCGATCCGGAACCCGCAGCGCACGTCGTCGACAATCAGCACGGCGCCGTTCTTGCGCACGACGGCTTCGGCCTGCGCCCAATAGCCTTCGGCCGGCAGTGCGTTGTCGGTGAAGACCGGTGTGTGGTACGGGGTGGCGATGAACGCGGCAACTTGGCCCTCATGCCGGGCGAAGGCCTGCTCCAGCGCGGTTGCGTCGTTCCACGGCACGCGAATCACGTCCACGTGGTCGGCATCCATCACACCATGGTGGCCGGCCTCCTGCATCCAGGGCGAGCTGCCATGGTATTCGTCCGCCACGGCGATGACCTTGCGGCGGCCGGTGGCGGCGCGCGCGACGGTCACGGCGTAGTTGGTGATATCGGCGCCGTTCTTGGCGAAGAAGGCCCAGTCCGCCACGGGAATCAGGTCCACCATGAACTCGGCCAGTTCCACCATCACCGGCGAAGCCGTACTCGACGTGTCGGCCACCTTGAGTTGCGCCTGGAACGCCTCGTCGACGATCGGGTTACGATAGCCGAGGATCATCGGACCGTAGGCGCACATGTAATCGATGAACTCGTTGCCGTCCACGTCCCAGAACTTGGAGCCCTCCGCCCGGGCGGTGTAGAAGGGGTAGTGGGTGATGGGGACGCAGGGGGCGGGCGAAAAATGACCGTAGACCCCGCACGGGATCACCTTCGCTGCACGCTGGAACCAAGCCGCGGATTGATCGTATTCATACGTTTTCATTCGAGCACTCCATCAAGAGCGGCCGTCACGAATGTGCGCAACGGCCGCAGATCCCTCACAGAAGTTCCACGCGCTGCCTTGGGCAATCACTACGACAAGAACGCCTTGACGCGATCCAGAATCAGGTTGACGTTGCTGATGAACGGAATCAGGCCCCGGATCATGACTTTGCCTTCCGCCAGCCCCAGGAAACCGTCCAATTGGCCGGTAAGCAGCACATTGGCAACGCCGAAGTCGCGGAAACTCATGACGGCTATCGGCTTGTCGGTGTAGCCCTTCGCAACGCGCGCCTTTCCGTCGTGGAAATCGAGAAAAACCGCTGGGCCATCGGGAAGTATTTCCACCTGCAAGGTGCCGTCAGGGATGCAGGCCACCACTTTCCGTGAGACGGTGTCGAGTTGCACCAGTTCCCCGACAGCGAAGAACGCCGTATGGAACAGGAGCACCGTACTGATCCTGCTGTAGTCGTCCGAGGGGTTCTTGGCCTCCTCGGGCCGCAGAAAGTAACTCAGGCGACCGGTCAACTTGGCGAAGTCGCGCGACAGAAAACCCAGCTTGGAGAATCCCTTGAGGGGAATCGGCGTGCCCTTCCCGTCAAACATGGCGTTGAGGTGGGCGGGCGAAGTGAATAGGAGTTTGATGGACGCGGCGGCATATTTTCCGATGCCGTGGGTGCATGCGCCGTCCTTGAAGATGACGTGGGCGCTCGGCCCTCCCATGACACTGAACTGGATGGACAAGTCCCAGGTCCGGGCCATCTGGGCGCTCTGATCGTCGAGCTTGACTAAGTCCTCGAGATTCTGAAGAACTGCAAAGAGATTGATGTGCGCCTTGATGAGGTTAGTGTCCATAGAACCCAGCCATTCCCTTCCCTTCGCCGCACTCGAGTGGCGCAGCTAGCGCCAGCATATGCCGTTCAGGCTAGCAGAGCACGCATGCGCCCTTCAACCGCGAATTTCACACCGCGGATTTCACACCCGAACGCCGGGTGCCCCGTGGGGGCGTATTGTGACGCGCCCGAAGCTCCAGATGACGCCGGAATTGCGCTCAACCACGCCGACACCAAACGGGTGAGTGGCGTGTCTGGTCTCCGAGAGCGAGGCTGAGCTTGCCGCGCGCCACGGGGAAGTGAACCGGCGATTCCGGTCCACCATTACGGGATTACGACGCGGTAACCCAAAGTCATTATCGCCTTCAATGTCTCCGTCGCCGTCTGGCGGTCATACTCCTTTTCGGATTCAGGCAAACCCTCGTAGGGTATGAGGTCGGGGTGTTTCTTGGCGCCGTCGTCGCGCGCGGGCCCGTAGGTCCAGCCCTCGGCCATCCGCCCACGCGCCCAGATGTCGTGGGCGTTCTTCGCCAGCAATTCGGTCAGTTGCGCCAACTCCACAGGCAGGACGACGCCGGACGTGTCGATGGGTTGTGGTTGATAGGTCACTTCGTGTCCCTTCCAGAACTCTGTGCTTCCGGTTGCGGTACAATGCACTGGCCGATCTCCCCGAAGAGATCGGGAATGTCGCGTATCGGTTCCCGATCCCGGTCTTTGACGGTCTCCGTGAGCGCGTCCCAGGGCACGAGGGACGCGCTCTCGCGCCTTTCCTTGTCGTCCTCGGGAGCGTAGCGCCATCCCGCCAATAGCCGCTCCGTGCACCACCGGGCATGCTCCATCCGCGCAAGTAGCTCCATGTGGGGCTGGACGAGTTCCTTACCCCGATCGAGCAGCGGCTGAGTATCAGGACACCCCTCGGGGAACGGTACGGGAGTACAACCGATAGCGCGCAGCTTGACATAGTGATGGTCGGCCTGCTTGCGGCATGAGTCTCGGAAATCGGGCCGAAGCCGATCCCATGGCTGTAGTCCCGCGTCATTGCCGGGTCGTCCCTTGGCTAGTTGGCTCTCACGGTATCTTTCGTGAATCGCCCTGGCCAGCGTGTCCAGGCTGTTGTCGTTGAAGGTCTCCCAAGTCAGGGCCTCCCTGTCGGATCCGAACGTGCAAAACCCGGTTCCGTCTTCGCCGGGACGTCCAGCCAACCCCGGCTCGCTCGCAGTGTGCGTGCAAACACGCACCTTCGCCCCATCCTTCTCCCCGGCCTTGTTCTGGTCGAGCTGCTCCTTGAGCCGAAACCGGTACTCCAGCGACTTCGCGTCATTGTCCAAACATATGGCGATTGTGGTGAAGGCATTGGGCTCCTGAGCCCATTCAACAAGGGCAGCGAACACCGTGGGATCGTCTGGCCGGGCGTCTCGCCAATCCAGCGTGTGATAGTCCACGATCATTTCGTCGATGAGGGCGGGATAACGGTTGAGCAGGATGGCCTTGTGTCTATCAACGCCGTCGTCAATGACGGTGATGCGTGACGGGAGGGCGTTGGCATAGTGATTGATCCGAAGCGCCTGCAGAATGATGGCGCGGGCCATCTGGCTGAAGCCGACCACGACCAGATGGACATACTCCTCTGATGTCTCTCCGATCGGGTCGAGGTCGAGAGGATACACCCTGAAGAGCCGCCTGGCGGCCGTCTCGAAGATGTTGAACTCCTTCGCCTCGAACAGATTCTTGATTGCGGGTATTGAGTCATGCCGGTGTAACTCGGCGCACAACTCCAAGTCCAGAATCTCATAGAAACAGCGGAGCGGTTCCTCCCAGTCTCCAGGGTACTGCTTCATGTGTTCGCACACCGATCTGGCGGTTCGGGCGTTCCTATTGTCGTCGTTGCAGACCGCAATCACACTGCTGGCCCGGTCCACGCCTGCGGCCCGCAGGATGTCCGCATCGGTCGCATCGCCGATCAGCACCTGTGCGCCCAGCTTCCATGCTTTGTGAATATTGTTGTTTTCGTCTTCGACCTCGATCACCGCAACACGTTGTTTCGCCGCACGGAATGACCGCACCAACGCCATCCCCTTCTCCCCCAGACCGCAGATGACCGTGTGATGGCGAAGCCGCTTGAGGCTCCATATCTCAAGCTTACGGTGAAACGCAACCGCGAAGGCACCAAGCAGCGTGGTGAGCGTCATTAGCGGTAGCCAGAACCGGGCCACCTGAATGGCCCACGGCATGCCGGATCCCTTGTCGCCCGACTCCATGCCGATCAGTTGGAGCGTCCGGTAGAGCGCGTCGAGCCAACTCGCGCCGGAATCATGCTGCCTGAACCCGTACAGGCCCAGACCGAGTGGAATGGCCCACAGGATCCCCACCCCCAACGCGACAAGCCACTTCATGCGCAGGACGGCCAACAGCAACAGGAACACTTCTCCCACCGACCAATAACGGGGCGGCTGCGTGCCCTTCTGTGTCATGGATCCCCCCCTTTCGCTGCTCGCCTGGCTCTCCAAGCGTCTCCTGTTCCGCCATCGTATGAAGCTGGGCGTGGCCCCGCTCCCAAGAACCGGTCCGAAAAAGCCTCAGTCATATCCAGCAGCGCAAAGGCCCGGCGCCACTCCCTCACGGCTAGCGTACACGAAGCCGCATCCAATTTCTACCGTCAAACGGGCCCGAGTGATCCCCAGTTTCCACGGACGGTCGAAGGGCGTGAACCTTTCGCTTCTGGGAGGGTTCGGACGCCCCGCGCCGGGCGAGGGTGCGCCGAACGGGGTGGCAGCAACGCGAGGGGACTGAAACCGCTGCCGCCCCGTTGGGGCTGAACACTGGTGG
>JAACEL010000121.1 GCA_011682535.1 Nitrospiraceae bacterium
GTCGAGGTCGATCAATACGGCAAAGTCGACATGGCCGCTTTCGAGGAAGCGGTCACCGATCGCACGCGCGTGGTGTCCGTGATGATGGCCAACAACGAAATCGGCACGGTGCAAGACATCCGCACCCTCGCCGGCATCGTCCACGGCCACGGCGCTTTGTTCCACACCGACGCGGTGCAGGCCGTCGGTAAGATCCCCGTGGACGTGCGCGAACTGGATGTGGATTTCCTCACCTTCTCCGCGCACAAGATCTATGGCCCGAAAGGCATCGGCGCCCTTTTTGTGAAGCAAGGGATTCCGTTTTGTCCTCTGGTGCGGGGCGGACACCAGGAACGCGGACGCCGCGCGGGTACGGAGAACACGCTGGGCATCATTGGTTTCGGAAAAGCGGCCGAAATGCGTGCCCGTGAAATGTCGGAGGAAGCGCCGCGCCTGCGCGCCTTGCGCCAAACCCTTCGGGAAGGAATAGAAGCCCGAATTCCGGACGTTTCTTTCAACGGCCACCCCACGGACTGCGTGCCCAACACGCTGAACGTGTCGTTTGATGGCGTCGAGGGCGAGTCGATCCTGCTCTACCTCGACCTGGAGGGTGTGGCCGTGTCAACGGGATCCGCGTGTGCGTCCGGCTCGCTGGATCCGTCGCACGTGTTGCTGGCAACCGGCCTGCCGGCCGAGCGCGCGCACGGCTCGATACGCATGAGCTTGGGCAGAGCGAACACGAACGAAGAAATCGAAGCGGTACTCGGCATCTTGCCGGAAGTGGTCGAGCGAACACGACATATGTCGACGGCGTATGCCAGGAGGCGATCATGAGCGCGGGAACATCTTGGGCCTATACCGAGAAAGTCAAAGAGCATTTTATAAACCCAAGGAACATCCTGGACGACGAGGACGCCTACCCCGCGGACGGGAAGGGTATCGTAGGCAACATCAAGTGCGGCGACGAAATGCTGATGGTTATTCAGGTTGACAAGAAAAAGGAGACGATTGCCGACTGCAAGTGGAAGACCTATGGCTGCGCCAGCGCCATCGCCAGCACATCCGTGTTGTCCGAGATGGTCATGGGCATGACCCTCGAAGAGGCGCGCCGTCTGTCTCCGAAGGAGATCATGGCGGAGTTGGGCACGTTGCCCGAACACAAGGTGCATTGCAGCGTGCTGGGCGATAAGGCCTTGCGCGCCGCCATCAACGACTACTACGGACGTTCCGGCAATGCGGACAAGGTCGTCAAGGAAGAGGCCCGGTTGATCTGTCAGTGTATGAACGTAGTAGACCACGAAATCGAAGAGGCCGTGCTGGACGGCGCCCGGACCTACTACGAGCTGCAGGAGCGCACGAAACTAGGGACGGTATGCGGACAGTGTGAAGAAGAAGCGACCCAACTGCTGGACCAGTACGTCGCCGAACACTTTGGCGACAGGGATTGAACCGTGGAGGTGAAATGCCATGCGCGTGTATGAAGATGCCAGTCGCAGTATCGGAAACACCCCGCTCGTAAGATTGCACAAACTCGACGTGGGTTTGAAGGCGAAGGTGATCGGTAAGGTGGAAGGGCGCAATCCCTCGTACTCCGTCAAGTGCCGTATCGGCGCCGCCATGGTGTGGCGCGGCGAGGAACACGGTCTCATTGAGCCGGGCGGCACGATCGTGGAGCCGACCTCGGGTAACACGGGTATCGCCCTCGCTTTTGTGTGCGCGGCGCGTGGCTACCGGCTTATACTGACCATGCCGGAGACGATGAGCATCGAGCGGCGCAACATGCTCAAGGCGTTTGGCGCCGAGGTCGTGCTGACGCCGGGCAGCGGCGGCATGAAGGCCGCCATAGAGGAGGCCGAGCGGATCGCTGAAGCGCATCCGGGCTACTATATGCCCCAGCAGTTCAAGAATCCGGCCAACCCGGAGATCCACTACAACACGACCGGACCGGAAATCTGGAACGACACCGACGGCGAGATCGACGTGCTGGTTTCAGGTGTCGGAACGGGCGGCACGATTACGGGTGTCAGCCGGTTCCTCAAGCGGCACAAGGCCATCACAAGCGTGGCCGTGGAACCGGTTGCTTCGCCCGTCCTGTCCGGGGGCAAACCCGGACCGCACAAGATCCAGGGCATCGGCGCCGGCTTCAAACCGGACGTGCTCGACCTCAACGTTGTCGACATCATCGAACAGGTGGAAGACGCGGAGGCGTTCGAAACGGCCCGCCGCCTGGCCCTCGAGGAGGGTCTCATCTGCGGGATTAGTTCCGGCGCCGCTACCGCCGTCGCCCTGCGCCTCGCCGCGCAGGAGGCCTATGCGGACAAGACGATTGTCGTCATTCTGCCCGACTCAGGGGAGCGGTATCTGTCGACCTCGTTGTTCCAGAACTAGTATTAGTGAAAGCCCACGAAAACAAGAGCGGGACACCCCGCCACATCATGGAGAATGGAGAGAACATATGAGCAAGGACTACGAACTCGGAACACTGGCACTGCACGCAGGACAGGAACCCGACCCCACGACGGGCGCGCGGGCGGTCCCCATCTACCAGACCACTTCATTTGTGTTCGAAGATGCCGCGCACGCGGCGCGGTTGTTCGGATTGGAAGAGTTTGGCAACATCTACACGCGGATCATGAACCCGACCACGGACGTGTTCGAGAAACGCGTGGCGGCGCTCGAGGGCGGCGTTGGCGCGCTTGCGGTCGCTTCGGGCTCGGCGGCGCTTACCGTGGCCTCGCTGAACATCACGAAACCGGGCCAGAATATTGTATCGGCCCAGACGCTCTACGGCGGCACGTACAACCTGTTCGCCCACACCTTCAAGGATCTGGGCATCGAGGTGCGATTCGTCGATCCCCGCAACGCGCAGAATTTCGCCGAACAGATTGACGAGAACACCCGGTTCCTCTACTGCGAGAGCATTGGCAACCCGGCGAACGACGTGTCGGACTTCGAAGCCATCGCCGCCATCGCGCACGAACACGGCATTCCCTTCATCGTCGATAACACCGTCACTTCGCCGCTCTTGTTCCGTCCGTTCGACCACGGCGCCGACATCATCATCCACTCGGCCACCAAGGTGATTGGCGGCCACGGCAACTCGATCGGCGGCGTCATCGTCGATGGCGGCAAGTTCGACTGGGACAACGGCAAGTTCCCCGAGCTGACGGAGCCGTCGGAGAGCTACCATGGCATGAAGTTCTACGAGGCCCTGAAGCCGATGGGCAACATCTCGTACATCATCAAGGCGCGGGTGACGCTGCTGCGCGACATGGGGCCGGCCCTGTCGCCTTTCAACGCATTCCTGTTCCTCCAGGGCATCGAGACACTCCACCTGCGCGTACCGCGCCATTCGGAGAACGCCCTCGCCGTGGCCCGCCATCTCGAGGCGCACGAAAGCGTCGAGTGGGTCAACTATCCCGGCCTGGAATCGCACCGGGACTACGACAACGCCCAGAAATATCTGCCCAAGGGTCAGGGGGGCATTCTGGTCTTCGGGATCAAGGGCGGCTACGACGCGGCGGTCAAATTTATCGACAACGTCGAACTGGCTTCGCATCTGGCGAACATTCTCGACGCGAAGACCCTGGTGATTCATCCGGCCTCGACCACCCACCAGCAGCTCAACGCCGAGGAACAGAAGGCGGCGGGCGTGGCGCCCAACATGGTCCGGATCTCTGTGGGTTTGGAGGACATCAGTGATATCATCGCGGATATCGATCAAGCGCTGGTGGCCGCCTGCGCGTGAGTATGAGCGCGAATGACCTGCACCTCCGCCACACGCAGCCGTGCGTGTGGCGGGCGGTGCGGGTGAACCCGGAGATGAACAGGTGCCGGAGCAGGACTCAGCCGGAATCGTTGAGACCCAGTATGTCACGATTGCCCAGCCGCCCAACGAAATGGTGCTGGACAGCGGGCTCAAACTGGGCCCGATCACGCTGGCGTACGAAACCTATGGCGAACTGAACGCCAGCAAGTCCAATGCAATCCTGATCACCCACGCCTTGTCGGGCGACGCGCACGTCGCCGGACGACACCACCCGGACGACAGCAAGCCCGGATGGTGGGACAACATGGTGGGGCCCGGCAAGGCCTTCGACACGTCGCGCTATTTCGTCATCTGCAGCAACGTCATCGGCGGGTGCATGGGGTCCACCGGCCCGTCGTCGATCGACCCGAAGACGGGCCAACCGTTCGGCCTGTCCTTCCCTATCATCACGGTCGCCGACATGGTGCACGCTCAGATCCTGTTGGTCGACCAGTTGGGGATCGACACGCTGCTGGCGGTAGCGGGCGGCTCGATGGGCGGCATGCAGGCACTGGAGTGGGCGGTCGCGCACCCCGAGCGTCTCCGCGCCGCGATTGTCATCGCGAGCACGCACATTTCCGGCGCACAGTCCATTGCCTTCGACGCCGTCGCCCGCAACGCGATCCAGGCCGACCACGCCTTCAAGGGCGGCCACTACTACGGGGGCGATATTCCCGCGAGCGGCCTGTCTATCGCCCGCATGCTGGGGCACATCACCTATTTGTCGGACGAGTCGATGCGGGCGAAGTTCGGCCGCGCACTGCGCGACGGGAACGAATTGCGCTACGAGGTCGGTAGCGAGTTCTCCGTCGAAACGTACCTGGACTACCAGGGCGAACAGTTCGTCAATCGGTTCGATGCGAACAGCTACCTCTACATCACCAAGGCCATGGACTATTTTGACATCTCCGCGTGTTACGGTTCCCTCGACGAGGCCATGGCCCGCGTGCGAAGCAAAGTGCTCGTGTTGGCGTATTCGAGCGACTGGCTCTATCCTCCGGCGGAGTCCGAAGCGATTGTCTATGCCTTGGCGCGCCAGGCACGCGACGTCAGCTACTGCTGCATCGAGTCCGCCTACGGCCACGATGCTTTCCTGCTGGAAGTTGACGTTATGCGCGGGATTATCGGCGGGTTCCTCGATCATGCCCTGCCTCATCAAGCCGGCTACGCCGATTGCCGCAACACGGAAGACAAGGCGCCGGAGGGCGACGCTGAACCTGCGGGTCATGGCATCTACAGGAGCAAACGTATTGACTATGACCTCATCGTAGACCTGGTCGAGGAGGGCAGCCGCGTACTGGACGTGGGCTGTGGCGACGGCGAGTTACTGCGCCGCCTCATCGATCGCAAACACGTGAACGAAACCGGAATCGATGTGTCGCAGGATCGCGTGGCCCGGTGCGTGCAACGGGGCATCTCGGTGCTCCAGGCGGACGTGGACAAAGGCCTGGAGCCGCTGACGGACCAGAGCTACGACTACGTCATCTTGAGCATGACGCTGCAAGTCGTGCAGAAGCCCGACCTCGTCATCCGCGAGATGCTGCGGGTGGGCCGCAAGTGCATTGTGAGTTTCCCGAACTTCGGGCACTGGAGTGTACGCCTGAAGACCTTGCTATCCGGGCGGGCGCCGGTCACGTACAACCTGCCCTTCGAATGGTATGAGACACCGAACTTTCACGTCCTTTCGTTGAAGGACTTCCGGAGCTTCTGCAGATCCGTGAACGCGCACATCGAGCAAGAGATTCCGCTGCGGCCTCGGGGAATCGCCAAACGCTGGCCGAATCTCCTCGCCGAAGAGGCGGTTTACGTAATCACCGGCCAGGGATAGGTCCGGGAACAACGCCAGCGCGGCTGATCCCGTGAGGCCGGAGGAGATAGAGCATGACAGACACAGCGCAAGACACCGTATGGGAGGAGATCCGTGCCGAAGTGGCCTTGGCGGCCCAGCAGGAGCCGCTTCTGGCCAGCTTCCTCTACGCGGTCGTTCTCAACCACAAGACGTACGAAGACGCGGCCAGTTTCCAGTTGGCCAGCAAGCTCGGAAGTACCACCCTGCCCGGGGTTTCGCTGCACGACCTGATCGACGAAGCCTTCGCCGGCGACCCCGCAATCGGGGAGGCGTTCCGGGCCGACACGGTCGCCGTGCGCAATCGCGACCCCGCCTGCCGCTACTATTCCCAGCCCATGCTGTACTTCAAAGGATTCCAGGGCCTCCAGGCGCACCGCGTCGCCCACTACTACTGGGAGCAAGGCCGCGAACCGCTCGCCCTGTTCCTGCAGAGCCTCGCGTCTGAAGTGTTCGGCCTCGACATTCACCCCGCCGCCCGGATTGGCCAGGGGATCCTGCTCGACCACGCCACGGCAGTCGTGATCGGCGAAACGGCGACGGTGGGCGACAACGTCTCTATCCTGCACCAAGTGACGCTGGGCGGAACCGGAAAACAGGGCGGTGACCGCCATCCCAAAATTGGCAACGGCGTCCTAATCTCGGTTGGGGCCAGCATTCTGGGCAACGTGCATGTTGGCGACGGCGCCAAGATTGCCGCGCATGCCGTCGTACTCACCGATGTGCCGCCGCATTCGACCTTCGCCGGGGTTCCCGCCCGGATGGTGGGTCATCCGGACGCGCAACAGCCGGCCTTGGAGATGGACCACAGCATCAATGGCGGCCAGCCGGCGTCAGGGGAGCGCGACTCCTGAGCGGCGGGCTTCGCTGTCCTATCCTCTGGTGGAATATCACATTGTATGTGGATGTTCTTGCGGGGGAGAGGACGGATCGCCGCCGCGGTCGCAGGGCGCGAAACAAGAGCGGAGCCATTCTCCAGCCGCGGGAGCCTACGGGTCTCGCTGAACCGGAAAGGAATTGACTATGCACAACAAACCTCGAGTAGGGATGGGGTGGATCCTGACGTTTGTCCTGGTGCTTGCTTTCACCGTGGGCGTGTTCGACGCCCAGGCGGCAAGTTCAGACACCAAGCCCGCGCCCAAGTCCCAAGCCTCGGGTTCAGACACGAAGCCGGCGCTCAAGCCGCAGGCCACCTGTCCAATTATGGGTTCGAAGATCAACAAAGATCTCTACGCCGATGTAGCCGGATATCGAGTTTACGTCTGTTGTCCAGGTTGTATCGCCAAGGTCAAGCAAGATCCCGATAAAGCCCTCGCTGCCTTGTATAGCAAGGGAGAAGCGCCGGAAGTCCGGTTGGTCGTTTGCGCCAAGTGCGGTGAACTCAAGGGCGATCCCAAAGCCTGCGGGACCGGCGTGGCCAAGTGCGCGAAAGCGAAGGACAAGACCTCGTGCGGCAATGCCGGCAAAGCCAAGTGCGCAGCGCCTAAAGCGGCCGCGAAGTGCTGCAATCCCGACGCCGTCAAATGCGCCAAGTGCGGACTCAACAAAGGCTCCATCGGCTGCTGCAAGGACTTGAAGCCTGCCCCGGGCGAAAAGGAAGTCGTGTTATGCTCAAAGTGCGGCGAGATCAAAGGTACCGCGCAATGCTACAAGACCGACACCATCAAGTGCGCCAAGTGCGGACTCAACAAGGGATCGCCTGGGTGCTGCAAGTTGCCCGCCAGGGGAGCGTGCAGCCTGAGTGGTTCCTGTAAGGCCTAGCAGTCGAGCGGTGTCTAGCATAGTCAGGTCCAGGGGAAGGGAGAATGTGCCATGCCGTCGCCACGGGCCGAAGACAACTATCCCTTGACCGTTGTCGTGGTTGGCGCCTCAGGCGACCTGGCCCGCAAGAAGGTGTTTCCTGCGCTCTTTGCGCTGTTCTGCCAGGATCTGCTCCCCGGCCGGTTTCACGTCGTCGGCCTGGCCCGGACCGTCATGTCTGACGAACGGTTCCGCGAACGCATCATGGAATACCTCACCTGCCGCTACACGCCCGAGAGCGACTGCGCCGAACGCATGGACGATTTCCTGTCGCGGTGTACCTACGTGACGGGCCGGTATGACTCGGTCGACTCGTTCCTGGAAGTCTACGCCAACGCAAAAATCCACGAGGGCGATGGCCCGGCGAACCGCGCGTTCTACATGGCCATCCCGCCGTTCCTGTTCCTGCCAGTGGCCAGCGCTATCGGCGATGCGGGGCTGGTCGCCTGTGGCGAAGGCGCCACCGACGGCTGGTCGCGGGTAGTCATCGAGAAACCGTTCGGCGCGGACCGCGAGTCTTCCGACGCGCTCGTGAGCGAGATGGCCAAAGTGTTCACCGAGCTACAGACCTTCCGCATCGACCACTATCTCGGCAAGGAAGTCATCCAGAACCTGCTCGTCCTGCGTTTTGCCAACCAGATCTTCGGTCCGTTGTGGAGCAACGACTACATCGCCGGCGTTGATATCTGTTGGCAGGAAGATATCGGTGTCGAGGAGCGGGGCGGCTATTTTGACCAGTACGGCATCGTGCGCGACGTCATGCAGAACCATCTTCTCCAGATCCTCGCCCTGCTCGCGATGGAGCAACCCAAGAGCCTAACCGCCCACGACATTCGTGACGAGAAGGTTAACGTGCTACGTCAGATTAAGCCCCTTTTGCGCGACGACATCGTGCTGGGCCAGTACGTCTCGGGCGGCGCGGGCGGTGGAGAACACCCGGGATACCGCGAGGAGCTGCACGTGCCGGAGGACTCCGTGACGCCGACGTACGCAGCCGCGGTGCTCCACATAGAAACGCCCCGCTGGCAGGGGGTTCCGTTCTTCATTTCCGCGGGCAAGGGCCTCAACGCGCGCAAGACCGAAATCCGCCTGCGCTTCCGGCCGGTCGCGGAAAACTTGTTCCGGGGCTCGGTTCCAACACTCCCGGCCAACGAATTGGTGGTGCGCGTCCAACCAGACGAAGCCATCTCGTTCCACATTCTCAACAAGATGCCCGGCCTCGGTCTTGATCTCGTTGAGACAGACCTCGACATCCGCTACGATGCCAAGTTCGGCGCCACCATCCCCGATGCCTACGAGAGTCTCTTGCTTGACGTGCTCCGCGGCGACGAGAGCCTGTTTGTCCGCTCCGACGAACTGGCCGCGGCGTGGGATATCTTCACCCCGGTGCTCCGCGAGTTCGGCGCACGCGGTGAGTGCCCCCCCAGCTATCCCTTTGGAAGCGAAGGCCCCGGCGAGGCCGCCGTCCTCAGACAGCGCTCAGGTATCGGCGGCTGAGTTCTCGTCAGATCCTGAACCAATATGCGTCCAAGGCTCGTCCTGCCCAGACCCGGTTATCTCACCGGCCTCCTTCTGGGCGTATGAATCGCGCGCCATCTCAGGCACTTGTTTTGCCCTCCGGCTCAAGATCGGATGCCAATCGGAAGCATGGAATAGACCAGTAACAGTTCTTGTTATTGGTTATAATTCGCCATGGAAAACGTCAAACATCAGCGAATGACGCGTCAAAGACGCATCGTTCTGGAAGAGGTCCGGAGACTCGATAATCACCCAACTGCCGATGAGGTGTATCGGGCCGTTCGAGCGCACCTGCCCAAGATCAGTCTAGGCACCGTGTATCGAAACCTGGACGTACTCTCGGAGTCAGGGGCCATCGGCAAGGTCGAGACTTTGGGCAGCCAGTACCGGTTCGACGGCAACACGGAGGATCACTTTCACGTGCGATGCGTGGAATGCGGACGAATCGACGACCTCGAAGCCGTCGATGTCCGGGTGCCCGAAGCGCTGGTGGAGGAGGTAAGCGAGTATCAGTTTGTGGGGTATCGGCTCGAGTTCGTGGGAGTCTGCCCGGCGTGTCGCGAACGACGCCCGCAACACGAATAGCATAACGGAAAACGGAACGTAACCAATCAGTAGTGGAAAGGAGATTCACACCATGAGGACTCTCGTCACCCAGCAAGCCCCGGATTTCACCGCACAGGCCGTGCTGCCGAACAATGCGATGGAAGACCTGACGCTATCTTCCTATCGAGGCAAATACGTCATCCTGTTCTTCTATCCCCTGGACTTCACGTTCGTGTGCCCGTCGGAGATCGTCGCGTTTGACAAAGCTCTGGCGAAGTTCAAGGCGAAAAACACGGAGGTCATCGGCGTGTCCGTGGACTCGGCTTACACGCACTACGCCTGGCGCAACACCCCGCTGGAGAAGGGCGGCATTGGTGAAATAGCCTATCCGCTGGTAGCCGATCTCGACAAGAGCATCTCGCGCGCCTATGGCGTGCTGTCGGATGAAGCCATCGCGTTGCGCGGCCTCTTCCTCATTGACAAGGAAGGCGTGGTTCAGCACGCGTTGGTTAACAACCTGCCGCTGGGCCGCAGCGTGGACGAAGCCATTCGAGTGCTCGACGCGCTCCAGTACGTCGAGAAACACGGCGACGTCTGCCCAGCCAACTGGCACGAAGGCGAAGCCGCCATGTCGCCGACGGCGGAAGGCGTAGCCGAATATCTGGCGAAGCACGCCTAACTTAAGAAGAAATCGCTCAACGGAAATCGCGGTGGCGAAGCCACGAAACGGATGACGATATCCCGTCCTGTAGGCGAGGTTAAGCGGTTTCGAACAATTTCTTCTGCCCCTCGTCGCGGAGAAAATGCACTCTTGTCTCTATCGCTCAGGCGGGGAGGCATGGCATAGTAGTAGTGTTTGAGTGTCGGCGGGCCCGGCGCACACTCCGTCGGCATTCTCAGAGACAACGCAACCAGGGCTATCAAGACGGGCTGGGCCCGCCACTTGGGGATCTGTCCCGGGCGGTCCCATCCCGGTGACCAAGCTGCGCGCCGCGCCGGCGCCGAAAGGAGAACCTGATGGCAACAAGTAGACTGCAAGTGTACAAGTGTGAACTGTGCGGTGGCATCGTCGAAGTGTTGGATGGGGGTGGGGGAACCCTCGTGTGTTGCAACGAGCCGATGAAGCTCCGCGAAGAGAACTCTGTGGACGCAGCCACCGAGAAGCATGTGCCCGTCGTCGAGGCGATCGAGGGCGGCTTCAAGGTTTCCGTCGGCAGTGTTGCCCATCCAATGACCGAAGATCATCTCATCGAGTGGATCGCGTTGGTGGCGGACGGCAAGACGCTTCGCCAGTTCCTCGAGCCTGGTGTCGCGCCCGAGGCAACCTTCCTCGTCGACGCGAGCGAAGTCACCGCGCGCGCCTACTGTAATTTGCACGGACTCTGGAAGGGGTAGCGCGGGTACGTGGCCCGATGCGTCTCTGGAAACCGCAGCCCTCGCGATCGGTGGATCGCGGGGGCTGGCAGTCTGGAGGCCCATGCGCAGCAGCAGGTGAAACCATGGCATGTCTTAAAGGAAAGTCGGAGAACAAGCCCAAGCCCGGCCGCTTCCGCTGCTCCAACTGCGGGGCCGTCTCGAAGAAGAAGGGGCGCCTCTGCAAGCCCAAGAAGATGAAAGAGAAGGACGACTAACCCGGTGAGATATCCGGGCTACCCCCCCATTCGGGGCCAAGGCGCTCGGTCCGCCTGCGAGCGGCGTTGTCTGGCAGCCGCTGGCGCCGGGTCTCCGCTCAGTTATTCGGCTTCTTGTGCGTAGGCGGTTTCCGCCCTGCCGCGGAACACCCATTTCCGAACAGGAACGGCGCCACTTTGATTGACGCAGCCATAGCCACAGCCAGCACGATGGCCACTACACCCCAAGCCGAAGGACCAATCCCAGCACCGCCGGCACGCGTCCGAATCCACCAGCCTCCGGAACTCCCCCGCTCATTCAGTCCGACGCACACCGGCAGGCGAACGATACTGAGAACTACTATCGATAAATAAACGTTGAAACTCGATTATTCCCGCCGGCACGTCCCGCTACCTGCCGGGAATAGCATCGCTTCCTCCCGTGTTACTCAGCTAAAC
>JAACEL010000122.1 GCA_011682535.1 Nitrospiraceae bacterium
GTGCATGTTGCTGCGATAAGGTGGGTAATATAACGGTGGCAATAGCGATACCCAGAACGCCGAGTTCTTGGCATAGGCGGCTAGGTGGACGGTGTAACGCCACCCATCAACAGCACATCGAGATGGTCCTTGTAGACCTCGTTTCCAGCTTGGACGTTAAAGGAAATCTTGGCGGTCTTCGCACCGAAGTCAAGCCCTTCCTGGGGTTCCACGGATAGGATCATGGAGTTGGGCTCTTCCCCGGGCCCGGGCGTCACGGCAAGACCGTCGATTGAGACACGCAGATCGGTGAGTTCGAAGGAACGGTCCGCCTTGATCGTGGCGGAGCCGCCCGTAGGCGCCTTGCCCGCGTATCCGCGGCGAATCATGATCGGACGCGTAGGAACGACGCTGTAGAAGGACTCGACCCTGGCGCGAACCACCACGGGGAAACGTTGTACGCGCTTGCAGGTGGTCTTGACGTAGATGCGGGTGGTGAGTTTGCCGGGCGACACGTCTTCGGGCAGACTGATGTAAAGGTCGTACTCCGTGCGGTCGGGGTCCAGCCATTGAGTCTCGGGCCGCATCTCGAAAGAGAGATCCAGAGCATCGCCAAGCTTGGATTGCTCGAAGCCTTCGACCTCGACCCGCTGCTGGTCGAGTTGGCGAAAGAGGATGGTGCGGGTCGCGGGGGTTCCTTTGGCGATGGTTCCGAAATCGACTTCGGCCGGTTCGAGCAGGAATTCGGGATCGACGCGGGCCACCACCTCGACTTTCCAGGCCGGATGCTTGGCGTCGTTGGACATGATGGTGACGGTCTTGCTGGAATAGAAGGAGGGGATCCCGGACGGGTAGATGCCGACCTTGACTTTGACGGTCCCGCCCGGGCGAACGCGCTTATCCTTGGGATCAAGCGTGGGGCGCGTGCAGGCGCCGCACGAGGTGTCGATTTGGCTGATCTCCAGGAGGGCTCTGCCGGTGTTGCGTACAAGGATCTCGGTCTCGTAGGGGCGGTCGTTGGGAATCACACCAACATCGAGCAACTCGGGCGGCTCGACCTCGATGACAGGCACAAGATCGCCATCTTCCTGAACGGGGGGCAGCCAGGCATCGGCTACGGAGCCACGGGTTCCGTAAGCCTCCTCGCTGATCCCGCGCAAAAAGTCCACCTCAGACTGCCGGCCTTCATCCCGCGTCGCGACACGGACCACGCCCGCGATGACGGCGAGCGCAGCGATGGCGACAACTATGATGAACAGGCGGCGGGCACTTCGATGCTTCATAGATCAATCAGCCTTGAACTTGACACCATATTGTTTTTCGGCTTCGAGCAACTCGGCGGTGAGGGTGTCATACACGTCCTCGGTCACCTCGGCGTCCAACTCCATACCAAGAAGAAGAGCGCCGACTACGGGCTCGAAGACGGGCATGACAAGCGCCGCCTTAGGGCACACACGGTGAATCCGGGTGCGCATGGCGTCTACCAGGACGGGACTGCTGCCCTTGAACACGCTTCCAGCCATAACGACTTCAAATTCATCCTGACACATATCCAGACGCTTTGCAACTGCAACGACCATGTCAGCAAGGTAGCTTCCCCCCCACTCCAGGATGTCGCAGGCGGCCGCGTCACCCTCGAAGGCGGCGTCGAACACGAGCTTGGCCATCGGTTGCAGGTCGGCGTAGCCGATTTCCTGGCGATAGAGTTTGTGGAACAACTGTTCGGCGTTCTCGCAGTTGGCACGTTCGACGAACTTGCCGGTCAGCAGGGTCGGCGGGAGGATGCCGTCGCGTGCCTGCCAGACGGCCTGAAGACCACGCACCCCGATACTGCTTCCGGATACAAGGTCGCCAAACTCGTCGCCGAGTCCACCGGCGCGCTCATGGCCGCCGCTGGGGTTGACCCCGGCGCACACGCAGCCGGTGCCACAGGCGATGACAATGCCGTAGGGTTTGCGGGTGCCGCCGCGCAGACCGCCCATCGAGTCGTTTCGGAACACACGCGGGATGTCGCCGAACAGCGGGGTGTATATCTCGCGCTCGAGCATGTCGTAATCTTCGAGCAGGTCGGCCCCCGCGATCCCCATGCCGATCCCGGCGATGTCGGCGAGGGTCAGTCCCGCGTCGGCCAGGGCTTGCTCGACGGCTTTGCGGTTCTCGACGGCGGCGGGTTCGACGCCGTCGGACTCGTAGTTGCCGGATCCGGCGCGCCCGAAGCCTTTGACGCGTCCGGTTTCGTCCGCCACGAGGCAAAAGGTCTTGGTGCCCCCGGCATCGATTCCAAGGTAGTGCCTCATTGGTTCCTCCTTGATGCGAAACACGCGCGGAACGGATCCTCCGCGCGTGTAGTCGAACGTATACGAGCAGGCGATCAGCCGCCCTGGAGCTTCTTGAGGTCAGACTTGGCCTGTTCGGCGGCCGCCGAGATGGGGTACTCCTTGATGACGGCCTGCATAAGCCTAATCGCCTGGGCGGTCTGCCCGAGCCGGGCATGGCACACAGCCTGCTGATGCATCGCGTGCGACATGTAGCGGCACGTAGGGTACTGCTTGCGCAGTTTATCGTATTCGGCGATGGCTTCGCCGTAACGCTCCAGCCCCTGGAGCGAGCGGGCCTTCCAGAATTGAGCGTTCGAGACGTATTCAGAGGTCGGGTACAGCCGCAGAAACGCGTCGAACTGCAGCAGAGCCTGGGCGAAGTCGTTCTCAGAGAAACTGCGCTGCGCCGCCTGGTAGTCGGCTTCGGCCGAGCCACTGGACACAGGCACAGGCGCTGCGGACGCGGTTGACGCAGTCAGGGGTTCGAGTACAGCGCCACCGGGCGCCGGCGCAGGCGTCGTCAAGGGCGACGCGCTGGACATGGGAGCCGGTATGGCGCCCGGTGCAGTCCGCCCGGCATCGGGAACCACGACGGGGCTCTGGCCGTCCACGCGAACCTCGGACGGGGTGTCGGATCCCATACCGACCGGCACGGAAAGTCCGCGCTCGCGGTACAGGGTGCTGGTGAGGGCGTCCAGACGCGACTGCAGCTTGGCAAGGCGCATCTGGTTCTCTTCAAGCATCCCGCGCACGACGCGTAGTTCCTGGTCGGTGCTGTCGGAGCGCGCAGCGAGTTCGGCCGCGGTCTTGTTGAGGTTGGTGACAGAGCCTTGGAGGCTGCTGTCGAGACTGACGACCCGGCGATGGGTGTCGTAGACGGTATTCTCCATCTGACTACCGCCGCCCATCGTGCCGCAGCCGGTGCAGGCCAGGAACAGCACCGTCAGGCCGATGAAGGTGATCGTGGCGCGCATGGTGACCTCCCTATCTGGTCGCTTTGTTGAACTGGGAACGCCGATTCTGTTTCCATGCGCTCTCGTCGCGCCCCATGGCCACGGGGCTCTCCTCGCCGTAGCTGATGGTTACCAGGCGGCCGCCGGAGATACCCAGCTTCATGAGGTAGTCGCGCACGGCTAAAGCACGCTTCTCGCCGAGGGCCAAGTTGTACTCCTGGGTACCGCGTTCATCGCAGTGGCCCTCGATCTGGATGATCACGTTGGGTACCTGCCTGATCTTCTCGGCATTCTCGTTGAGGGTGCGGATGGCGTCGGAGCGCAGGGCGAAGCTGTCGAAATCAAAGTAAACCGTCTGGAGTCCAGTGGCGGGGGACCACAGTAAACGCTCCTGGTCGATGTCGGGCAGACCGTCCAGGGCGGTGTCGTCTTCCTGCAACGACGTGGTCGACTGCCCGGAGTCGAGACTGGTGTCGATCGGCGTCTGCTTCTTGCTCTTACAGCCACCCGTGCAAGCCAGCACGGCCACGAGCGTCAGAATACTAAGGGTCTTTAGTCCAGTGTTCTTGTCCATCCGCTCCTCCAGCGTTAGGCGGCGCTTGCAGCGCCGTTATCTCCCAGAACTTAAGACGCAATGCTATCAGAAAGGCTATGCGCGTTCAACCACTCAGTCTTCCCCAAATCACCGGCTAACTTCACTCGTGGCGCACGCGGCAAGCTCGATATCGTCAACGTATCGTATAATACCCATAGGCCACATGGAGTTCCGTGAGGCCCAATGGAATCTTGGGAGGCCGTGAGTAATGAGAACGTACTTGGTTCGTCATGGGCAGTCGCAAGGGAACCTCGCGGGCACGCCCGCGCCCACCGACCCGTGTTTGACGGCGTTGGGGCGCGCCCAGGCGGAGCTGGCGGCGCAACGTCTGGCGCTGGAGCCTGTCCGCGCCGTGTATGCCAGCCCGATGACGCGCGCGTTGGAAACGGCCGCGCCCATTGCACGAGGGCTCAACCTGGGGGTTCGTGTACTGCCGATCCTCGCGGAAACAAGGCGGCTGGGCTGGTACGAGCCGCCACCAGATCCGCCGCTCGCCAAGACGGGCCTGACGGCCCGGGAGACTGCGCTCCAGTTCACGGAGGCGGCCTTTGCCAACCAGACGGACGAAGACGAGGCGTGGTGGGAGGCATTGGCGAGGGAGGATCGTGCGGGCGCATATCGACGCGCCGCGGCGGCCTGGGATGCACTGCAAGACGCACATGCGATGCCGGACACGATCGTGGTGGTGACGCATGGGGCCTTCGGCTCGGTGTTGATGAGCGCGGCGTTGGAAACGGCGCCATCGGACCACAACCGCTACAGCCAGTACAATTGCGGGATCGGTCTTCTCCAGTGGGGAACGGATGGCATTCGGATTCGTTACTCCAATTCGTCCAGCCACTTACCGCCCGACATGCGCACCGACTTGACCTGAAGATCCCCGGTTCGCTTGACGGGCAGGGAATAGGCGGATATGATCCCTTGTAGAGGGAGGGAGAGAGAGTAGAGACTTTGGGTTAGCGTTTTCCGGTGTCTCCATGCGCACACACGCGGTTTTCGACCGTGTTCGGCGTGCGTCCGCCCAGCCAGCCTCTTCATAAGTCCATTCTGACAACTGAGACCCGCCCGCGACCGCCGGCCGGTTCGCGCCGCAGTATAAAAACGGAGAACGAGCTAATGATGAAGGTGAGCAAGGGCCTGCTCTTCTTGCCAATGTTGGTTGGGGCTTTACTGACGGCCGCCCCGGCCGCGGGGCAGCCGATCGCATGGCGCTCCCAGGCCGCAAAGGCCGGCGTACAGGTGGCCACGGTGAACGAGGTGCTTCAGGAAAGCCGGGGCCGGCACGCGGTGGTTCAGTTCGACGCGATTCCCGATGATGCGCACCGGGCACGGCTGGCCGCTGATGGGATCATGTTATTGGACTATCTCGGCAGCCAGGCGTTTTTCGCCTCGGTGGCGAAGGACGGCGTGGCGTCGAAGGACGCGCGCGGGCTGGGGGTAACGTGGGCTGCCCCGGTGGCCGTGGAATGGAAACTACACCCGATGGTGGCTTCGGGCAGTTACCCGGGCTACGCCTTGTTTGAGGCGGCGGGTCTGCCGGCGAAGTCGAGGGACGGAATCGTGGAGGAGGGGGTCACAACGGCGGCGCTGTACGTGATCTTCCATCGGGACGTGGATCTGTTTGCGGAAGGGGAGGCGGCGGTGCTGCGCCACGGGGGCGAAACGCGCGACTACATGGCCAGCATCAACGCGGCGGTGATCTGGATGCCATTGGCCGAAGTGCGGGCGTTTGCCATGGAAGACGCGGTGCAGTGGCTGGAGCCGCCGCTGCCGCCGCTGGAGGGGGTAAACGACTCGAGCCGGGCGCGCATGGGGGTCGACACCGTGAACGCCCCGCCGTACAACCTGGACGGCTCGGGCGTGAACGTGCTGCTCTACGACTCAGGAACGGCACGCAGCACACACGTGGATTTCGGGGGACGCCTGAGCGTACGCGACGCCTCGGGCATGGCGGAACATCCGACGCATGTGGCGGGGACGATCGGCGGCGACGGAACGGCGAGCGGGGGCACATTTCGCGGGATGGCGCCGGGCGTAACGATTCAGTCGTATGGCTTCGAGTATGACGGCAGCGACACGTTCCTGTACACGAACCCGGGGGATCTGGAGGCCAATTACCTGGAGGCCATTCAGGTCTATGGCGCGGAGATCTCGAACAACTCGATCGGCACGAATACCGCGTGGAATGGTTTCCCGTGCGAGTTCGAGGGCGACTATGGGGCGACGTCGATCCTGATCGACCAGATAGTCCGCGGGGGGCTGGGTACCCCGATGCGGGTGGTGTGGGCAAACGGCAACGAGCGGGGTGGGGCGTGCGGCAACCTGTACGCGACCACGGCGCCCCCGGCCGGCGCAAAGAACCATATCTCGGTGGGAGCGCTCAACTCGGATGACGATTCGATGACGGATTTCTCGAGTTGGGGACCAACGGATGACGGCCGGCTGAAACCCGACGTGTCGGCTCCGGGATGCCAGACAAACGGCGACATGGGCGTGACGTCGTGTATCGACGCGAGCGACACGGCGTATGGCGCGTCGTGCGGTACGTCGATGGCGGCGCCAGGCGTGACGGGAGTGTGCGCCTTGATCTTACAGGACTGGAAAGCGCGGGTAGGCGCGCCGTTGCCCCGGAACTCGACCCTCAAGGTGCTGTTGGCGCACAACGCGGCCGACCGGGGCAACGTGGGCCCCGATTACCGGTTCGGCTACGGCTCGGTGCGGGCACAGGCGACCATCGATTTCGCGCGGCTGGGCACGTTTGTCGAAGACACGCTCAGCCAATCCGCCCAGAAGCTGCTGTTCGTGGACGTGCCCCCGGGCACACCGGCGCTGAAAGCGACGTTGGCCTGGGACGACTACCCCGGCGCGGCCAACACCATCCCCGAACTGGTGAACGACCTCGATCTCGTGGCCATCGCGCCGGGTGGTGGCTCGACGCACTATCCCTGGACGCTGGACCCGGCCAATCCGGGAAACCCGGCGATACGCACACAGCCCGACCGGCGCAACAACATTGTGCAGGTAGTGGTCGATGAACCCACGCCGGGCACGTGGACGATCCGCGTGACGGGTCACGCCGTACCGCAGGGGCCGCAGGTGTTTTCCGTGGCCACGACACCCAGTTTCAGCACCTCGACGGCGCGGGGAACGATCAGTCTGGACGCAAGCCAATATGCGTGCGCCGACACGGCGGAAGTCACGGTGAATGATTCGGATCTCAACACGAACGCGGCCGCGGCGGACACGGCGGTGGTGTCGGTAAGCTCGGACACGGAGCCGTTCGGCGAGAGCGCGGTGTTGACGGAGACCGGGGCGAACACGGGAACCTTCGCCGGCGCCATCGCGTTGTCGAGCGTGGACGCGAACGAGATCCTTCAGGTACTCCACGGCGACACGGTAACGGTGACCTACGTGGATGCCGATGATGGCCAGGGCGGCACGGACGTGCTGGTGACCGACACGGCAAGCATCGATTGTGTGGCGCCGTCGATTTCGAACGTCTCGGTGAGCGCCACCGGACCGCGCCGGGCCACCGTCACGTTCGACACGGGCGAGCCCGCCACCGGCACGGTGCGCTACGGGGGGAGCTGTGCCGCGCTGACGGAGACCCGAACGGGAATCGGCCTGCACACCAGCCATGGCATCGTTCTGGGCGGACTGTTGCCGACTACCGACTACTATCTCCACGTGGAAGCGGCGGATGCCGCGGGCAACGCGAGCATGGACGACAACGACGGCGCATGTTTCTCATTTACCACGACGGAACAACCCGATTACCTCACGGAAGTGTTCACGGGCGATCTGGATTTGGCCAACGGAATGCTGGTGTTCGTGCCTGACGAAACGGGGGACTTCTACGACGTATGTTTCGAGAATGCATCGGCATTCCCAACGAACCCGGCCGGCGGCACGCCCCTGACGTTGAGTGACGATGACTCGCTCGCGGCCGCGCTTAGCGGCGGGGCGCAAGTCGCGCTGTACGGCGAGAGTTACGACACGGTGTACGTGGGAAGCAACGGCTATCTAACGTTTGGCTCGGAGGATTTCCAGTGGGCGGACAGTCCGGCGGCGCATTTCGCCCTGCCGCGCGTGTCGGCTCTATTCCGGGATCTGGATCCGAGCGCCGGGGGCACGATCAGTTGGCGACAGCTATCGGACCGCGCCGTATTCACGTATCAAGACGTGCCCGAGTTTCTCCTGGAGAACTCGAACAATTTCCAGGTCGAACTGTTCTTCGACGGGGTGATCACGATCACGTACCTTCAGATGGATTCGACGTTCGGGATTGCGGGGGTGTCGGCGGGTGACGGCGCACCGCTCGACTTCGTGGAGAGCGACCTGAGCGCATCAGACGCGTGCGACGCGCTACGGGTGACACCGGGCACGGCGCTGTCGGCCAGTGGGTTCCAGGGAAGCTCGTTCACCCCCGCTTTGAAGACGTATACGCTGACGAATGCGAACCCGGCTGTACCGTTCAACTGGACAGCCGGGGGCACACAGCCTTGGCTGACCGTGACTCCAGGCTCGGGCACGCTGAGCAGCGCTACCCCGTCGGTACAGGTGACTGTCGGGTTCAATACGGCGGCAAACAGCCTGATCCCGGGCACATATTCGGACACGGTGACGTTCACCAACACGAGCACGGCGCATGAGGCCGGGCGCGCGGTTTCACTGGAGGTGTTGGCGCTCCCGGGCGAGATTTTGGTCAACGACTCGGTGGGGTCGGCGACGGACCTCCTCGTGCCGTTCGGCGACGTGATCGAGACCCTCGAGCGCATCGAGCAGGTGACCGCCATCAACACGGACGGCGCCCACGACCTCATCGTCACCGACATCTACATCGACGCAGCCGCGCCAGCGGCCTTCACGCTCGGTGGACTGCCCCCACTGCCCGCGACAGTCCCCCCGGGCGGCTTCATCAGCGTCAACGTCGTGTTCGAACCGCCGGAAATGGGCACGTATTCGGCCACGCTGCAAGTCGAGAGCAACGACAGCAGCGAACCCCAAGTGGCCGTGTCGCTGACCGGCACGGGAATTGCCGATGACCTCGCCGTGACACCCGCCGAGGATTTCGTCGCCACCGGACCGCCTTCGGGACCATTCTCACCCCCTTCGAAGACCTACACACTCACCAACAACGGCGGCGCGTCACTCAATTGGACGGCTTCCGACACGGCGACGTGGCTGAGCGTTGACCCCAACTTAGGCCTGCTGGCGCCCGGGGCTTCGACTCCGGTAACCGCTACGCTAAACGCAAACGCGGCCGCGCTGGGCGAAGGCAGCTACACCGACGCAGTAATTTTCACTAACGTCGCCACCACCAAAGTGACGGTTCACGACGTGGCGCTGTCGGTCGTGCTGCCGCCGCCCGACGCGCGCGTAGAGGTGCCCTCGCCCCTTGCGGCCAACCTCTACCCGAACAACACCGTTGTGTTCACCAACGGGCTGAGCGTGTGCAACGACGAACCCATCGCGGCCGCGCTCGAGTATGAGATCGTGTATCAGTTCACCAGCGGGCCGGGCATGGACCTCTCAACGCCGGAGAGGCTGTCGGTCGAACAGGCGATCAACGCGGCGATCGAACGCAGCGGAATTCTGGACGGCCCGATCAAGGTGACGGGCAAGCGCCTGCTGGGACCGCAGAACCACCCCGATGGCACGCGCGTCTATACGCGGCCCGAGGAAATCGCGTCGAGCCTGACGGCGAAGCAGATGGGAGTCGCGGCGAAAGCCCCCGGCAACGCGGCCGTGTATGCAGCCGACGACGAGTCTTGGCGTCTGGACGTACAGACGAAACTGCTGGAAACGGGCCAGTTCAGCGGTGTGTCAACGTTCGACACGGCCGTGATCACGCCCACACTGCCGGAATTACTGGCGTTCGACGCCGTGCTCGTGTATAGCAACCATCCTCACGCCGACGCCACCGCTCTGGGCAACGTGTTGGCGGACTATGCCGACGCGGGTGGCGGCGTCGTGTGCGCGATGCTCGAACTGGGCTCGGCCACGTGGGGCGCCGACTACGTGCTGGGCGGACGCTGGGGTGCAGGCGGCTACGCGTTAATGCAGCGCGACAGCGCCATCCTCTACACGACGCAAGAGGGATTGGGCGCGATCAACGACCCGGGGCACGCGATACTGGCCGGGGTGACGAGCTTCGACGGCGGCGCCGCCAGCTTGCGCCCGGCCACCACCACCGTCTTCCCGAACGTCAACCTGCTGGCGGAATGGAGCGACGGCCACCCGTTGGTGGCGGTCCGGTCGAAACTGGGCATCATGCGCGCCGACATCGGCTTCTTCCCCGTATCCGATGACGCCAGCCCGGGCCTGGGCTTGTGGAACCCGGCCACGGACGGAGCGCGCCTGCTGGCAAACGCAATGACGTGGGCAAGCGACCGGCTCTCGTGGGTCACGGTGGAAGCGCCCACCAGCGGCAGCGTCGGGCCCTCCGCCTGCCACAGCAAGAACGTCACAATAGACTCCTCGGGCCTGATTCCAGGCACCTACACCGCCAACATCGTCGTGTCGCACAACGATCCTGACCAGGACGCGTTCCTCATCCCAAGTCAGTTGATCGTCGAGGGTTGGGGCGGCTTCTTAGAGCAGCCGCGCGACGCCATGGTGTATCTCGCCGAGACACACACCTTCAGCGCCGAAACAAGCCACGGCAGTCTGCCCATCCAGTACCAATGGAAGTGGGACGACGGCTCGGGGAGCACCCAAAACGTGGGGACATCCACCCCTACGTACCAGACGCCAGCGGCATCGCCCGCCATTGAAGGGACGTATTGGTGCGAGGTGACATATGACGGAATCCTCCACGTTTCCGATACAGCATCACTTATTACAGGCGAACACCTTACGTTAACCGGACAACCACAGGGAGGGGACAAACTAACCGGCGATGCCCATACGCTTCAAGTCACCACGACGGGCGGATTCCAGCCGTTGTCGTATGTATGGCTTCGTAACGGAACACCGGTGGCGTCGGGGCCTGAGCTGACGCTGGCCCCGTTGGAACTGTTCCATGCAGGCACCTACACGGCGCAGGTAAGCGATGCCGCAACGGACGTGGTGGTCTCGAACCCGGCCGTGCTTCAGGTCACCGAACCCGTGCCGGTGATATCCGGCGCGGGCCTGCTGGTTGCCATGGCTGCAGCGCTGGCCACAGGCGCGTTCGCGCTACGGCGCAGGTAGGAAGGGCTCGCAGTGGTGCGTCAAAGAGATGCGAAAGCCCTCTGATACGCGCTCGTAACAGGGCGTTTGGAGAGCGATGCGGACTGCGCCGCACGCGCCGGGATACAAAAAAACGGGCCTCCGATTGCTCGGAGGCCCGGCTATTTGTGGCGCGCCCGGCAGGATTCGAACCTGCGGCACCTGACTCCGGAGGCCAGTGCTCTATCCCCTGAGCTACGGGCGCAACTTATTGTGAACTAACTGGTTACGCTATCCCACGAATCGCTGCACTTGACAAGGTGTTCACGGTTCTATACACTACCAACGCAAGAAATTGCAGCATTCTGCATCGAGGGTGTGTACATGGCTAAATCACTCCGTAACCTTCAGCGACGTTCCAATGGAACCTAGTACGTAGTCTATCACCACCAAGGACGCCAGCGCAAGAAGTCCACCGGCACAAACAGGGCCGACGCATCTAATTGTGCTAGAATCTAGAATTTCATGCTTTCGGATTTTCGCTTCGGTTTTTCTTTTTCCTC
>JAACEL010000493.1 GCA_011682535.1 Nitrospiraceae bacterium
GTTCTTTCACGGCACTCTTTCGTCGCTGCGGTTACTCGGCCAGTGTATCTACTCTGTCGCGTCATCCGCCGGTGTCGCGTCATCCGCCGGTGCCGCGTTATCCGCAGGTGTCGCGTCATCCGCCGGTGCCGCGTTGTCCGCCAGTGCCGCGTCATCCGCGACTGGGGCGGCGGAAGCCTCGGCCTCAGCCTCGATGGCTTCAGTCGTTTCCGGCAACGCTTCTTCTTGCGCCTCTACCGGCAAAGGCGTACCCTGCTTGAATGCAGCCCAGATGCCCTTCGTCGAGAGGATCTTGCGCACGGTGTCGGAAGGCTGCGCGCCTTTCGAAAGCCAGTCAAGCGCCTTCTGCGCATCCACCTTGCTCACCGGCTCGGGACGCCCCTGCGGGTGATAGTAGCCAATGATATCCACTTCCCGCCCGCGCGAACGTGTCCGAGAGTCCATTACCACCACACGATAGTAGGGTGCATGAGTCCTGCCGCCACGCTTCAAACGAATTACTGTCGCCATTGTTGTCCTTTCGTGCTAGAAACCAAGCCCAGCCGGGCCGAGTCCTTGGGGTCCTCTCCCTTTTGGGCCTCTGCCCTTGGGGCCTTTCATCATTTTCTTGATCATCTTCTTCATTTTCTGGAAGTCTTTCAGAAGATGGTTCACGTCCGGAACCGACGTCCCGCTGCCCGTCGCGATGCGGCGGCGGCGGCTCCCGTTGATAATTTTCGGGTGCCGGCGCTCATAGGGCGTCATCGAGTACACGATAGCCTCCGCATACTTCAACTCATCTTCGTCGAAGTCCATTCCTTTGGGCATCATTTTGTTCATGCCCGGAATCTTCTTCACGAGATCGCCCAGCGAACCCATCTTCTTGACCTGCTGCATCTGCTGCAGAAAGTCCTCCAAATCCCACGTCGCCTTGCGGGCCTTCTCCTGGAACTTGAGTGCCTGTTCCTGGTCGACCACCTCCTGCGCCTTCTCCACCAACGACACAATATCGCCCATTCCCAGGATCTGGTCCGCCAGCCGCTGCGGATGAAACGCGTCAAGCGCGTCAAGCTTCTCACCGGTCCCGACGAATTTGATAGGACACCCGGTGACGGAAATGAGACTCAAGGCCGCGCCGCCGCGTGCGTCGCCATCCATCTGCGTGAGGATAACGCCCGTCAGCGGCAGGACCGCGTGGAATTCCTTCGCCGAGTTCACGGCGTCTTGCCCCTGCATTGCGTTGGCCACGAACAGGATTTCGGTCGGATTCACCGCCGAGTGAATCTGCCGCACCTCCCCCATCATCTCCGCGTCCACGTGCAAACGGCCCGCGGTGTCGAGAATGATCACGTCGCAATTGCGCATCTGCGCCTCGCCGCCCGCCATCACGCACGTGTCCACCGGATTGGCGTTCTCGCCCAGACTGAACGACTCCACCCCCGCCTGGCCGGCCACCACCTCCAACTGCTTGATGGCCGCAGGACGATACACATCCGCCCCAACCAGCAGCGGCCGATGGCCCTTCTTCTTCAGCATCACCGCCAACTTGCCCGCGGTGGTCGTTTTGCCCTGGCCTTGCAAGCCGACCATCATCAAAATGGTGGGCGGAGAGTCGGCCATCCGGAGCGGCTCGTTCTTCTCCCCCATCACCTTGACCAGCTCTTCATGAACGATCTTCACGATCATCTGGCCCGGATGAACGGCATCGAGCACCTTCTGGCCCGTCGCGGCTTCCTGAACGTCGGCGATGAAACCCTTCACCACCTTGTAGTTCACGTCGGCCTCGAGCAGCGCCATCCGGATTTCCTGGAGGCTCTCCTTCATATTCTTCTCGGTCAGTTTGCCCTGACCGCGAATATTCTTGAAAACCTCTTCCAGTCTTTTGTTCAGAGACTCAAACATGTCCTACCATCTGGTCTGTCATGGATCCGACCGCGCGTTGTGCAGACAGATCTCACCCACAAAACAATGAATCTTAGCACAATGAGAGCACGCAGGTCAATTGTTGAGAACATCTTAGGGCTGGAAACCCGCGAGCCACGCGAGGCTCCCTCTCCCGTGCAACTCGAGCCCGTGTTCAACGGAAGATGCCTGCAGAAGCCCCGGCAGCAAACGCCCTAGTTGCCGGCGTTCAGGCGTGGAACAGGACAGGGAGAGCCGCCCCAACGCCACCAAATGGAAACCGTTTTCGCCGATCAGGAAAACCCCGAAACTGTGAGCGCGTGCCGGACGCTGTCAGGCCTGGAGGCCCTACCCCCGGAGAATGGTTGCCTGAAGCTGCTACATGGCCGCCAGCGTGCTCCCTATGGGTTCCCCAGTCCACAACTCGCTTGGTAACCAGTGTCCGGTACTCGTTTCACGGAGTACGACCTTCTGGGGCAACCTACGTATTGCTTTGCCCTTCTCCCGCCGAACGAACCTGGTGAAAAATACAGCGTCTCGGCAGGTGCAAGCGGCTATGAGACTAAGGTGGTCGTCTTGTCGAACCCTCTGAAGGCGTGCGATGAGCCCCATTTTGTCGAGATACGCCTTGAAGAGGGCAAGACCGGTTGTGGGGCATCGGCCGTCAGGGGCCAAACCTCCGGCCAGTTCTCTCAAATGCGTGTGCTCTTGCCCTTGGCGGTCCCACTGCTTGCTCTCGTCGCCTGGTTTGTAATGACGAAACGCGCGCGTCTCCAGCCAGATGGCGACTAGGGCACGGCCAGAATCCCTCGATGGGATATATTGCGCGGTCGTGTGTATGCTGTAGGTGAAAGAATCACACGAGACGACCGACCTTGCTCACAGAACTGGACGGGATCGGTCGTTTCGTGGTTTCGCCACCGCGATTTCCGTTGCACGATCTTTCCAGGCAACCTGGCTGCCACAATCCGGTTCACGCCGATAGCACGAACCTACAGATGAGGCTGAGCCAAATGTCTCAAGGGGTGGCATGCCGAATTGCCGTCGAAACACACGCATGCCCGTCATCGGCTTGCACTCCGTCCCCGTTCTCTATATGCTGATTGCGCGCTACAATGCATGCTCGAACAACGCCCTGCTTACGTGGAAACAGGAGACTCTCGACCGCCATGACACGTAAGACTCACTCGCGCCGCGCATCCATGCCCTTCGCCTCTGGGCATGCACTCACCGGTCTGGCGCTCGCCCTCGTATTCGTGTCCGTGCTTGCATCGGCCCAACCCGATGTCCATGAAAAGGCCTCCTGCGGCCTGGACTACGTCAACATCGCCATTCCGCGCGACAATAGTGTGATATATACCAATTCGGTGTCTGACTTCGTCCCCTTTCCGATCGGCGCCATCACCAATTGCCCGGACGACACCCGCGAGGTGGAGTTCACGCTGAACGGGGCGACCCTCGGTGACGACGACGAAGCGCCCTTCAGTCTCACGTCCGTATTGATGGGCAGCCTGAGCACCGTGATCGACTACACGCTGACGGCCACGGCCACCAAGCTCAGCGCTACGAGCAAGTTCTATGAAGACAGCGTTGACTTTCGCGTCGCGCAACTGCAGAGCGGCGTCGACCAGAACTTCAACGGCTATCTCGACAACCCGTTCTTCAGCCTCCCCTTCAATGGCTACACGTGGATAGCCACGGTCCCCGTCGGTGACCCTGCGGAGTACCGCGTCGTAGGCATGACCCGCTGGGCGGGATCGGGCGGCACCGTCGACAGCCACGTTCCCGTTACGCTTGTCCTTGAGAACCCCGACGAT
>JAACEL010000123.1 GCA_011682535.1 Nitrospiraceae bacterium
CCTGCTCGAAACGGGCCTTGCCTCCCCAGGTCCGCACCGACCACTCGGCAACGCGGGCTCCGTCTTTTTCCTCGAAGGAGGGATTGGGCAGCGCGGCATTCACCCCCTGCCTTTCCGGCATCGCAGATTCTCCTTCCGCCCAGGCGCACAGCGGCGCCAGGCTGGCCGCCACGCATGCGGCCAGACACAAGCCACGGACCCGATTCGGCACGATGATCATCTTGAACCACCCCTTCCCACGCCGTTTCTGAAGAGGCGTGTAGAGGCCTTATGGTACCCATGGAATAGGTTGGAAGCAAAATGGCAGGCGCCCGACAATTCCCCGAACGCCGGGTAGCGTATTGTGGCGCGCCCGAAGTGCTCAGCCACGCCAACACCGGATAGGTGAGCGTCGTGTCTGATCCAGTAGCGCGGTTGAGCTTGCCGCGCGCGCCACGAGGAAGTCAGCTTGGCGATCCCGACAGTTGTGACGCCCAGGCAGGCTTTGTGATAGGATTAGATTATCAGTTGAAGACGGAAGGAGACCCCCAAATGGCAACAATCCGCGTCTCAGGAATTCAGATGGCCGTGTCGCCGAAACTGGCGGAAAACCTGGAGAGAATCCTTCACCACATCGAGAGTAGCGACTGCGATTTCATTGTGTTTCCGGAGATGAGCCTGACGGGTTATCATGGCGACTTCGGCGACAGCGCCGTGCGAGACGCGTGGGAGAAGATTTCTACGGCGTGCCGGCAAGCTTACGTGACCGCCATTGTTGGAACAGGCGCTCGCGAGAACGGCAGCACCTACATTCAAAGCCGCATCTTCGCCGACGATGGCAGCGTGCTGGGCACTCATGAGAAGCTCGTGCCCACGCAGAGCGATCGCTCGTTCTGCATGCCGGGAGAAGAACTGCGGACCTTCGAATACCGCGGGATCACGTTCGGCTGTCTCGTCTGCAACGACATGTGGGTAACGCCCGGTTGCGGCCCCTACCCTGACCCGCGGCTGAGCTACCAACTCGGGAAGAAGGGCGCCCAGATCATCTTCCACAGCATCCACTCGGGCTCGAACGCCATTCACTCCCCTTACCACGAGTCGAACCTCGTTCTGCGTGCGATGGAGAGCAAGCTGCACATGGTCACGGCCAACGCGGCCGATCCCAACGGCCCTGTCAACGCGCCGACGGGTGTGGTGTCCCCCGAAGGGAAGTGGCTGGTGCGTTGCCCCGGCACCGGCGACCAGCGGTACGTGTATGACCTGGATCTGGACACCGACTGACGATGTCAGCGGATGTCGCCATTCCCGGGATCATAGCGCCAAGTGCGGCCTGCGTAGGGGTGGCTTGGAATCTCGCCCATCACGCCTTCGCCGATAAGGTCTTCGAGGGTGGAAGGCCAATTATCCGTCTTCTTCCGGAACATGTCCAGTGCCCGGCGCAGGTTCTTGAGTGAACGCTCGACGCGCGCGTCGAGCAGAGTGGTGTTCTGAACCGCGCCGTTGGCGTCCAGGAAGTAGTTGCCGCCGAGGGGATCCTTGGGAAGCTCGACTACGACGCGGTCGCGAACCAGATCCTGCAGGGAGTTCGGCGAACGGCCGAGCCGTTTGCGGTACTCCGCCACCGCCTCGTCGAGCTTGCCGCAGGTTTCGCCGATCACAAGCTCCTGTAGCTTTCGTTCCGCGAGATCGCGCAGCAACTCGTCTCCGGTCTGAAGCGTGGCTTCCCACATGCGCCGTTCGATCTCCGTGAGATCGTATTGGGACTGCAAACTGGAAGCGACCTCGACCACAAACGGCGGGGCCGACCCGGTCTCTACTGCCATCGCCAGGTAGTGGGCCGCGTATTCGTGCGAGCCGGGGTGGTCGCGCCGTCCCAGCAGATAGATCATGGCCGCCTCGTAAGGCAGTTCCCAGTCGTGTGGACAGTGCTCCATGCCGCGCCTGAGCAGCTTGAGCGAGGCGTCGTCATCGGCTTTGAGGGAACTGAGGAATATGCCGCCGTATCGATAAACGGGCATGAAATAGGGGTCGAGGCGCGTAATGACCGAACACATGTGGTATAGCCACAAGTACTCACCGTCCCCCTTGAAGTGTTCGGCGGTATACTGGATACACCGGATCCAGAGCAAGTCTGCGATGATGCTGTCCATCCCGCCGGTGAAGTGAACCAGGAGCTTCTCGTTGGGAAGGTAGAGTAACTCCTCGCCCACGGCCTCCGCGCGTACGTCGTTGATACGGCGTTGGGCCGTGCTGGTGCACAGCAAACCGAGAACGACGCAAAGGAGCCCGATCAGATATCGGCGCCGGCGCATGGCTTACACGTCCCTGTTCTCGAACGCGAGAAAGGCCAGCACCAGCAGCACCGCACTGTAGACCACGCCGTAGACGGTGGCCCAGGCTACGTACGCCAGGGAGAGGCTGACGGAGTTGGCGGCCTCGGCACGCAGGTTGAAGTTGTTGAGGTTCGGCACGAGGTAGTAGACCGCTTCAAGGATGTGTCTGGCGAGGGTGCCGTCGAAATGGGGCGGCAGGTCCACCAGCACCTCGGTGGCGTGGCCCAGCACGAACACACAAAAGACGATCAGGGCGCCAAGGATCGGGGAGGTCAGCGAGGAGAGCAACACCGCGAAGGCTGTCAACAGGAGCAGTTCGCAGTAGATGAGAAACGCGGCGAGGAAGAAGGCCAGATCGACACTCCCGCCGAAGGCGAACACGTAGATGACGGCCACGTCGGTCATCACCATGGTTACCAGCCCCAACAGGAACGCCAAGCCCAGATACTTGCCCAGAATGAACTCGTAGCGCCGGATGGGGCGGGAAAGGATGGTGTAGAGGGTTCGCTTGTCGACCTCTTTGTAGACGAGATTGGTGCCGACGAAAATGGAGATGAGTACGCCGAAAACAAGCACCGCCGCCAGGGAGATGTCTTTGATGATCTTGACGTCCTGGCCGATACTGATCCAACCTAGCGCCTTCGAGCCGAGAATGGCGGTGGCCGCGAAGAACAGGAGCACGTAGAGAATCTTGTCGCGTACGGCCTCGCGAAACGTGTTGTGCGCAACGGCGAGTATTCTCATGCGCTGGCCCTCTGTTTGCGCATGAAGTAGTCCTCCAACGACTCTTTGACCTGGGTGAAGTCGACCAACGCCCCCCCGCGGTCGTATACGTTGCGGACCAAGGCGTTGGCCGCATCGGCATCCGCCACACAGAGATGGCGCCCCGCCTCAGAGTCCCGCCATGAATCAGCCGCGGCGCTTACATCCTCCAACGGTTGCCCGCTTAGTCCCGTCACGATAACCTCGACGCGATCCACATGGCGGGTCAGCAGTTGGTCCAGCCGGCCTGTCACCATCAGCTTGCCCTTCATCAGGATCCCCACGCGGTCGCAGATTTGCTCGACGTCGCCCAGCACATGGGACGAGAAGAAGATGGTCTTCTTCTCATCGCGCATGCGTAGAATGAGTTCCCGGATGGCCTTGCGGCCCAAAGGGTCCAAGCCGCTCATAGGTTCGTCGAGAATGAGAACCTCCGGATCGCCCACCAACGCGACGGCAAATCCCAAGCGCTGCCGCATGCCCTTGGAGAAACCACGCACGCGCTGACCCTCGATGTCGCGCAAATCGAGCAACTCCGACAGCTTGTCCCATTCGCGCTGACGCGTGTTTCGGTCCAGACCTTCCAGGCGTCCGTAGAAATTGATGGTTTCGCGCGGAGTGAGATACTCGTAGAAGTAGGGATTCTCGGGAAGATAGCCGATGAAGCGCCGGGCGGCACGCGAGTGTACGTCTTCTCCGCAAATGAAGGCTTCGCCGGATGTGGGCCTCAGCAGGCTGCACAGGAGCTTGATCGTCGTCGTTTTCCCGGCGCCATTACGCCCAAGGAAACCGAACACCTCGTTCTCACCGATGTCCAGGTCAAGGCCGTCCAGGGACGGTGTCGAGGGATGCCCGAGGTGCGCTTTGTACACCTTGGTCAGACCTCGCGCGACAATGACACTCATGCATCCACACTCCTACGTCAACAGACTTCTCGTGCCTACCTTACCAGATTGACGCCTTCTGAGTTCAAGAAAAGGAGTTACCCTGCGGTTTGAATCGTTCCCAGGACAATGGTGCAAGAGTGGGCTCATGCTTCGGACGCCTCATCGCCAGGCAACACCTCGACACGTATTCGTGAGATGTGATTTGGACCGCCCACCAGCACCGTCATCCGAATCCGGCCGTGCTCGACGACCTCGCCCTGCGGCGGGATGTGTCCCGCCACCAGCATCATCCAGCCCCCCAATGTCTCGACGTCCTCGGCGTGAATTTCCAAGCCCAACGCCTCGGAGACGTCCTCCAACGAGACACGCGCGTCCACAGTGTACGCATTCGGGCCCACCTTATGAATGGCACTCTCCTCGTGGTCGTATTCGTCTTGGATTTCGCCGAAGATCTCTTCGAGAATGTCCTCGATCGTAATAAGGCCATCGGTGCCGCCGTACTCGTCCACGACAATTGCGATGTGTTGGTGTTCCTGTTTCATCTCGCGGAACAAATCGTCTACCGCCATCGTGTCCGGAACGTGCATCACGTCCTTCTGTAGACGCGCGATCGACTCCTTCTCCGACTCGTCGTCCATGAGGACCGAATAGGCGTTGACCACGCCGATGATCTCGTCCATCGACTCTCGATAGATGGGGATGCGCGTGTGGCCCGAGTCGGCGAACGCCTGCACCAGTTCAGAGCGCGTGGTCGATTCGGGCAAGGCGCAAATGGCGATTCGGGGAACCATGATCTCCTTGGCGGTGGTCGATTGCATGTCGATCACCGAGTGGATCATTTCCTGTTCTTCAGGTTCGATGGTGCCGTGGTCGACCCCTTCGTCTACGAGGGCGCGAAACTCCTCGAGCGATGAGAGCAGCGGGCTCAGGTGGCTGTCTTGACCGCCGAAGAGACGCAGGAGGCTCGTGCTGGCGAACGAGACGGGCACGGTCAGCGGTGCGAACAACGTTTGGAAGAAGCCGATCAGGGGCTGAAACGCCAGCGCCAACCGGGTGGGGTGTGCGCGGAACACACTCTTAGGGATGATCTCGGCGAACACGAGCATGACGGGGGCGACAATCGCCGTGGAGACGATGTCTTGCACCAAGCGCGCGTGCTGGGTCTCCATGTTGAGGAGTTGCTCTACCACGAGCGAAACCACCAGCGTGCCCACGACCACCATCAGGTTGGTGCCAATCAGGAGCATGGTGAGCATGCGGTCCGGGGCCTGCAACGCGCGCAGCAGACGCTGTGCGCGGGAGAGTTGCTCGTTTTCGGCGAGATAACGCACACGGATGGCGTTGATCGACACAAAACCGCTCTCATACCCGGCGAACAGGGCCTGCAGCAGCATGCACGCGGCGAAGATCAGCAGCAGCGGGAACACACTCATGACGTGTCCCCCCTTCCGGTCCCGCCGATTTCAACCCGGACGACACCCAGTCTTCTGCCTTCGACCGCCTCCACCGTATACGTTACGTTGTCGCGAACGAACCGATCGCCGGCCTCCGGCAGTTTGTCTTCCTGTCCCATGAGGTAGCCCGCCACCGTCTGGTGTTCGTCATCCTCGATGTCGACGCCTGTCAACTCGGCGAACTCGTCCAACGGAAGCCCGCCCTGAACGCGGTATACGCCCTCGCCGACTTTTTCGTACAGACGTTCTTCCTCTTCGCCCTCGACGGTGATGTCGCCGACGACCTCTTCAATGGCGTCTTGCAGGGTGACAATGCCTTCGGTTCCGCCGAACTCGTCGACAACGATGGCCAGATGCGAACGCAGGCGCTGGACGCTTTTGATGAATTCTTGCACGGCCATGGTCTCGGGAACAAAGTGCGGGGGCCGGGCCAGTTCGCTCACAGGACGCGCCAGGTCGCCGGTTGTCACGCTGGGCAGCATTTCTTTGGCGAACAGCACGCCGGTGATGTGGTCGATGTCGCCGCGATACACCGGCATGCGCGAGAATTCGTGCGTACGGTACAACTCCAGCGCCTCCCCCACCGTCGCGTCTTCGGACACGGCCACGACGTCTGGACGCGGCACGATGATCTCGCGCAATTGGGCGTCGTGGAATTCCAGAATGTTGCGAATCATCTGCCGCCCATCCTCCTCTACCTCGTCCTCGGCATCGCCGTTGGACAGGACGGACTTCAGTTCGTCGTCGGTGATGAACGGCGCCGCGCGCAGCTCGTGGAAACGAGTAACGCGAAACAGTTGGTCCGTGAACCACAGCAGGCCGTCGCGTAGCGGTCCGATGACTCGCCCCACGGCCAGCAGCGGGAACACGGACAGCAGCGCCCAGCGCTCGCGCGCGCGCACCGCCATGATCTTTGGGGTGATCTCGCCAAAGAATAGCAACGCGCTCGTGGTAACGACAATCGAGAGGGCGTAGGAGGCAGAGGGGGGAATGCCGGCCACTTCGAGGAAGAGGTCTTTGACCCGCGTACCCAGTACGACGCCGATCAGGGTGTTGACCAGCATGTTGCCCACGAGGATGGTGGTCAGCAGCCGGCCCGGGCTGTCCAACATCTGCACCACCAGACGGGCGGACACTGTGGACTCGTCCCGCAACTTACGCAGCAGCGGCCTGGGGATGGAAAGGAACGCGGTCTCGGTCGAGGAGAAGAAGGCCGAGATAACCAGCAGACACAACACCGCGACACACACCGAAGGGGGCAGAATGTCGTCCCATTTCACCGTGCCGTCCGCCGCCGTTTCCACGTGCGGGGCCGCCTCGCCGCTGAGGGCGGGAAAGAGGATACATCCCACCGCCACCAGTACAATGACAGATACAACTCTGTGAGCCCCCGCCCGGCCCAAATTCATACGGCCAGTCGAAAGCCCCCGCATTAACGGGTCGTCCCCATCTTCCAACGGAATCTCAACCTCCCTTTTGTGTGCCTGGTTAGCCGTCACCCGCGAGGCTTCGCGGGCGGCTCCCAACGCACGCCAAGATATTCGTCCTGCTTATCGAACATGGCTTTGCGCTCCGCATCCGTGTCATGGGTGCAGCCTAGAAGATGCAGCAAGCCGTGACAGAAGAGTGCGCGCACTTCCTGGCGCATCGCGGCGCGATCCTGGAAACACCGTGTTTCAACGGTCTCCAGCGACACCACGATGTCGCCCAGCACGTACGGATGCCCCGCCGGTGACAGCGATTCCGGCACTTGGCCGAACGCGAGTACATCCGTGGGGCAGTTGCGTTTGCGATACCGGCGGTTCAGGTCGGCGATGAAGGGGTCGTCGCACAGTAGTAAACTCAGCTCTGTGTCACGCTCCTCCCCCTCCCCCGCGCAGATACGCTGCGCGAGGCGCCGCAACGCGTCGGAACGGTATAATCCCTTGCGGGTCGAGTCGTTTCGAACGATCAGTTCAACCGTCATGTTGTCCCTCGCGAAATCGATACGACGTTGTCCGCCTGTGCGTCGGGCTTCTTCTTGTCTGGATAGGCCACCCGCGTGTGAAGCTGCGCCATCATCCGGGTCGACACGACCTCCTTGATCTTATCCAACTGCCTCAAGGTGAGGTCGCTCTCGTCGAACTGGCGATCCTCCGAACGGGTCGAAATGATCTTGTCCACGAACTCCCGAACCCGTTCCTGGTTGGGGTTCTTGATCGATCGGATCCCCGACTCCACCGCGTCGCAGATCATCAGGATCGCGACTTCACGGCTCTGCGGTTTGGGTCCCGGATAGCGGTAATCTTCCTGGCGGATATCGTCGTGCTTGCCAAGTTCGTTCGCGCGCTGGTAGAAATAGCCGATCAGCATCGTGCCGTGATGCTCGCGTATCGCATTGATGATGGGCTGCGGCAGATGCGCTTCGCGCGCAAACTCGACACCACAGTCCACGTGCGAAGCAATCGCACGCGCGCTCACCCGCGGCGGGAGTTGGTCGTGGATGTTCTCATCCATCTGGTTTTCGCTGAAATACTCGGGACGGCGCAGCTTGCCAACGTCGTGGTAGTAGGCGCAGACGCGTGCCATCAGTCCATTGGCGCCGATGGCATCGGACGCGGCCTCCGCCAACTGCCCCAGCATGAGCGAGTGGGCGTAGGTGGCCGGAATCTCGATGCCCATACGGCTCAGCACTTCATTGTTCAGGTCGGAGTATTCGAGGAGTTGGATGTCGGTGGTGATACCGAAAAGGCGCTCGAGCGGGGACAGGACACCGGGCACAATGAAGAGGCACGCCGCGCCGTTGAGCAACACGAGCAGGACACGCCGTATCGACGACTCGCTCGTGAGCGAGTCCATCGCCAGCGTGACCGCCAACACGGCCAGCAAGCCGACCGCCGTGGCTTTGAACGCGGCGCTGGTCATCTCGCTACGCTTGCGGACGCGGTCCATGCCCAACACACCGGCGAAGGACATCGCGCAGCCCACTATCAGGAGGCGCCAGTCGTAGCCGAACTGAATGGAGACGAGGACCGACGTGAGCAGACTGGTTAGGACGGCGATGCGCGGCGTGAGCAGGATGGCTAGCAGGATGGCGCCCGCCGCCGACGGCAACACAAACCCCGTAGGTTCGAAATGTCCCACCAAGCGCCCCAACAGGAGCGTCACCGTCATCACGAGAAAGACCAGATACAGGTTCGCGGGCGTCCGCAGGCGCCGCGGACTCAACATGCGGATGGAACTCACCAGGCACGTGAGCACGAGCCCGACCAGGATCATATGCGCCACCAGCGTGGCCACAATCCGCAAACGCGACCCGCGCTGGGCCTCGAGTTCGGCCCAGTAGGTACGCACGTCAGACCTCGTCTGGGCCGTCCAGCGGTCGCCCTTGCGTAGAATGACCTCGTACCGCTGGATTTGCTTCTCCTCCGGTGGCACGTCGTTCCGGGCCCGCTCACGCGCACCCGCCGTCGCCACTTGGTCGAAGAACAGCGTGTCGACAATGAGCGGTTTGGCGATTTCGAACGCGGCGGTCTGCATCTCCGCCCAACCGATCGGTCCGTCTTCCTGCTCGGCGGCCGCTTTGGCCGCGCTGACAATCTGATTCCCCAGCATCTCCTCGGCTTGCTCGGGACCGGGGACGTCAGCGATCGACAACTCATCGCTGATGGCCAGATCGCCCACGGGACTCGGGCGGATGATGGTAATCGTCCGGTTTGGGGCACCCCCGCTCAACGCCCGCTCGACAACGCCATTCATCAAGACGTACTCGAGTTTCTCGCGCGCCAAGCGTGCCAGGTCGTTGGCATAGGCCAAGCGGAAGGCCGCGCCGGCGGGGTCGACGAGTTCCACCACGGGCAACACGGCCGACTGCTCTTCGCCCTCGATGGCGGGCGCCGCGAAGCTGCGCCGCGGCAGCGAATCGGGCGCGGGCATTAGCCAAGTCGACAGCACGGCGGCGTCGGGATACCCCTCGAAGCGCTCGTCTTCGAGCAGCTTCGCCGCGTACTCCGCCACCGCCTTGGAAAGAACATCCGCGTCGGTCTGCGAGGAGTCGGAAGCCATTAACGCGTCACGAACGGCCTGTTCGAGTCCCCCGCGTTGGTCGAGAATCAGTTGGGCGCGCTCATCGAGTTTCCGGAGTTGCTCCTGAATGCGTTCCTGATCGACTCGGAACACGTCAGGCACGCTGGCGGCGGCCTCATCGCGTTTGGCTTTGGTGCCCTGAAGATCCTCGGCTGTGAAGTCGATGGTCGAACTCACTTCTTCCAATGCGACGGGCTGCATACCGATGTCGTAGCCAATGGCTTCACGGCTCAGTTCCGGGGCCTGGGTGACAGCGGCGGTGAGTAGCAGGAAGGTCAGGGCGTAGGCGAGCACAGCGGTCCGCGTGCGAAAGAAATCAGACGATTTTTCCTCCTCCGGCACGCGTCCGCTCCCCGTAGCGGGCCGGGCATTCCTGCGCAATAAAGCCCAGAACGGCATCAGACGTCCCCTTCTTCCTGGACGCAGGTCTGCGTGTCAGTATCCGATTCTCCGTTGGAACCGATGGGGTTTGTTCGCTGCGCCGAGTCCGAGGTGTCTGCCTCGTACGCATCCACGATTTTCTGCACGAGCGGGTGACGGACCACATCTCGCTTGCTCAGACGCACGATTCCGATGCCCTGCGTTCGGGCAAGGATGCGCTGGGCGTCTATCAGGCCCGACTTGGTGCCCTTGGGAAGGTCGATCTGGGTCACGTCACCCGTGACCACAGCCCGCGACCCCGTTCCCAGGCGGGTCAGGAACATAAGCATCTGCTCCGTCGTGGTGTTCTGGGCCTCGTCGAGTATCACAAAAGCATGGTCGAGTGTACGCCCACGCATGAAGGCCAGCGGGGCCACCTCGATCGCCTGGCGATCCACCAAGCGGCGCACCCGTTCCAGATCCAGCATCGAATGCAGCGCATCATATAGCGGCCTCAGATACGGGTTCACCTTCTCTTCCAGGTCGCCCGGTAGAAAACCCAGGTTCTCTCCCGCCTCAACGGCCGGCCGCGTCAACACCAGACGGCTCACTTGTTTGTTGAGCAGCGCCGACAGCGCCGCCGCCATGGCCAGATAGGTCTTCCCGGTGCCCGCTGGCCCGATGGCCACCGTGATGTCGTATTTCGCGATAGCGTCAAGATAGCGTTTTTGCAGCACGGTGCGGGCCTTCACACCGAGTTCGCGGCGCAGACCGCCCGGCGCCTGGGCCAACACAACGCCCAAGTCGGGAACCCCCTCCTCACGTGCCTCGCCCAGCGCGTAGCTGAAATCGGCCATGGTTGGCGTGTGACCTTTTCGCACGGCGGACAGCATCTCCACCAGCACGTTGCCCACAAGCGACGCGTCGGCTTCGTCACCAATGACGACAACTTTTGCGCCACGGTCCACGATGCGCGTGCCCGTTTCGGATTGGATTTTCCGCCGCAGCTCGCCATTCCGGCCAAACAGCCGGATGGCTTCGTCGGGCGAGTTAAGTTCGATCTCGTGTGTCAGGTCTACTTCTGAGCCCTTATGTGATCAGGCGGCGCCACGCCTGCGGGAGGCTGATGTCGCTGGCCCGGAAGGGTTCCCCTCCGGCGGCCTCCAGCTACTGTTCGACTGGCGCCATCTCCTGAATCCGGTATATGGTCTCGCCCTCGCGGACGAGGTCACGGTTGCTGCGTCCCTCAGATTCCAGCGCGAACGGATCGTCATCCAAGTGAACGACATGCTCGCTTGAGGCTGAGACCTCCTTCTTCAGCGCGCTCAGCAGCCACTCCTGCTCCTGGATCTCTTGTTGGCGCGCCTGCCCCCCGAAGTAGCGTTCCACGAGGTTCCGTCGATGGGCATAGGAAACAGTCGCCGCCACCACCAGCAGCAGCACCAGCCAATACCACACTCTATTGTGTCTATTGTCCATCCGCAATACCAGTGGTTCGTTCCGCAGGGCCCGATTCTTCCACCCTACCACATGGAATAGGATATACGAGATCAACCCTGTTTGGCAACCGAAAACACCAGGCGCCAACCCTGCGGCCGCTGTCGACATACGACGCGGGGAAGCCCGCTCCAGGCGGATGTCCCCGCTGCCGCGTCACGAAAATAGGTGCGCTTATCGAATATTGTAGAAGGCGTCCAGCCCCAGGTATTCCGCCTGGTCGCCGAGTTCTTCTTCAATGCGCAAGAGCTGATTATACTTGGCGATACGGTCGCTTCGAGAGGCCGAACCGGTCTTGATCTGGCCGGCGTTGGTCGCCACGGCGATGTCGGCGATGGTCGAGTCTTCGGTCTCGCCGCTGCGGTGCGAAATAATCGTCGTGTAACCGGCGCGGTGGGCCATCTGCACGGCATCGAGGGTCTCGGTGAGCGTGCCGATCTGATTGACCTTCACGAGGATCGAGTTGGCCACGTTCTCTTTGATGCCGCGCTGGAGGAAGCGGGTGTTCGTCACAAACAGGTCGTCACCGACCAACTGGATCTTCTCGCCCAAGATCTGCGTCATCAAGCCCCAGCCGTTCCAGTCATCCTCGGCCATGCCGTCTTCAATGGAGATGATCGGGTACTGGTCCACCCAGTCCTTCCAGAATTCGACCATCGCCTTCGACGATTTGTTGGGCTTCTCTTCAGCCTTGAGCACGTACTTCTTCTTGCTGCCCGGGCCCGACGCGAATTCGCTCGAAGCCGGATCCAGCGCGATCCAGACGTCCTTGCCATCCTTGTAGCCGGCCTTTTTGATGGCCTTGAGGATGACTTCGATGGCCTCGACGTTCGAACCGAGATTCGGGGCGAAGCCGCCTTCGTCCCCTACGGACGTGTTCAAACCCAGGCCCTTGAGCACGCCCTTGAGGGCGTGGAAGATCTCAGCGCCCATGCGAAGCGCCTCGCTGAAGGTCTTCGCACCGGCCGGCATCACCATGAACTCCTGCACGTCGACGTTGTTGTCCGCATGCTCGCCACCGTTGAGGATGTTCATCATCGGCACGGGAAGCACGTGCGCGTTGGCGCCGCCGATGTGACGGTACAAGGGGATGTCGAGCGCTTCGGCCGCGGCACGCGCCGTCGCCAGCGACACCCCGAGAATGGCGTTCGCGCCGAGTTTGCGCTTGGTCCTGTCCTTGGTGCCGTCGACCTCGTTCATCAGGCCATCGACGCGCCGCTGGTCGAGCGCGTCCATCCCCATCAGTTCCGGGGCGATGATGTCGTTGACGTTCGACACTGCCTTGCGCACGCCCTTGCCCAGATAACGCTTGGCGCCCTTGTCGCGCAACTCGACGGCTTCGTTGGCGCCAGTCGATGCGCCGGACGGTACGGCCGCGCGCCCGCGCACGCCACAATCCAGGTACACGTCGACTTCTACAGTCGGATTTCCTCGCGAGTCCAGAATCTCGCGCGCCTTGATTCCCGTGATACGTGTCATGATCTTCTCCTTCGAATTCGATGGTAGTCGCTAGCCGTCTAACCTCTTATGATTGTGCCCGTCACCCGTCAATCCTTCCACGGGAACAGAAAGTCTCGAAAACCTCGATTCAAGTAATCGTCCGTCTCTTCGTCGAACACGAACGCGCCATCCTTACTGATCACGTCCAAATGCTTGTCGGTGGCTGGGGCGCGTCCCTCGTTAATCTCGATCAGCACGTATCGGCGCGCCAGCATCTCGTATGCGCTCGACGCGAGTACCGCGCCCGCCGCGCCCGTCAGGAAAAAAAACAGCGGCGGTATGACAGACAGCCCTGCCAGCACCAGCATCTGTAACGCCAAGCCCGCGCAGAACAGAGGATTGTCCAGCACCAACAGCGCCGTCAACCGCAGGGTCTCCCGGAAACCGGTCCGCTTTTGTACGAGCGCCGGAAGCACCAGCATCGCGGTGAGACCCAGAAACAACAGGCCCCAGAGCGCCACGGCGCCTATCCCGTAGCCCAGCCAACGGGCCGTGTCCTGAAGTTTCACCGGATAGAACCACGCACTCACCAACAGACACACCGCCGCCAAGACATACGCCACGCCCACGCCGACGGCACGCCGCCAGTACAAGCGTATCCCACGGAACAGGTCCATCACCGACCCATCCCGCGTTTCGATCAATCCCTTGACCATGTAGACCAGACCCACCGTCACCACCGGCATCGCCACGGCAAAGGTGAGAAACGCCGACGGCACGCCCACCACCAGCAGTATGCCCCGATCTCCCGTCGAAATCGCGGTCAGGCACACGGCCCCGGGCAACAGGACACTCAACGACCAGACCAAGTTGGCGAGAATCAACTTGCCGAGGTGGTCGTACATGACCCAGAAGGCCATTTTCAACGCGCGGTTCAGCACGTCACTGAACGGGGGATAGTCAACTGTGTCTCCTGCGCTTGAGCGCCCTGAATGTCACTGGAACCCGAGGCTGACTGTCCCGGTTCCGATCCACCGCCTCGTGTGCTATAGAAACATCCGCACCCGGCTGCGCTTGCGCAATTCCTTCATCCATTTCTTAAACAGGACATCGGCTGCTTGGGCTCGCAATACCGGCTCGATCTCGGGCCGAACCTCGTCAAGCTCCGCCCTGCCCGCAGCCTCTTTCCGATCGAGCTTGAGCAGAACGAGCCCGTACTCCGTCTCAAGCACGTCGCTCACCTCGCCTGCTTCGAGCGCGAACGCGGGGGTCTCCAGACTCTCCACCAGGTCGCCGCGGGCCACCCAGCCGATCAGGCCGCCGTCGGCGGCGGCGGGGCCAGCCGAATACGTCTTCGCCAACTCCGCAAAATCGGCCCCGGCGGCCAATTGTTCCTGCAACTCAGCCAAACGCGCGCGAGCGCGTTCGCGGTCCGCGTCACTCGAGCCCGCCTTGAGGAAAATGCGCCGCACGCGTACCCGCTCGGGCCGGCTGAACTCGTCGATGTTGTCCTGGTAGTACTGGGCGACCTCCGCCTCCGTCACCTCGATAGCGCGTTCAAACTCGCGCCGCTTGCGCATCCCCATCGAGATCGCCATGATCTGCTTGCGGATCCGCGTGCGGAAATCGCTCATCGTTTCCCCCACCGCCGTCAACTCCTTCATGAACTCCTCGCTGGACGCGAACCGCTTCCTGATGTCGGCGATCCGCTCCTCCACGATGGCATCGTCCACTTCCAGCCCCGCCAGTAGCGCCTGGCGCAACAGGATCTTACCATCGATGGCCTGGTCGAGTGCCCGGCGCAGGTGATCCTCCGCCATGCGGTTGAACTCCGCCTCACTCGCCGCCTGCTGACGGATCTCCGCCAGCAGCGGGGCGATCTCCTGCACCACGTCACTCTGCAAGATCACCTCAGGTCCCACCGTCGCCACAATCCGGTCCAGCGTCTCGCCGTGCGCGCACACGCACACAAGCGCCACGATGCCGACCACGCCAAGATACCGCACGAAACGTATCATCAGAGGCCTTATCCTTTATGCAAAAACGACGACCGTCAACCATCGAACCCCACCGCCCAGCAAGCACACTCCGGAGCCTTCACCCATCGGTCGCCAACAATACCACATACCGAGATCACGCGCAAACAATAGACGCCTT
>JAACEL010000494.1 GCA_011682535.1 Nitrospiraceae bacterium
GCGGTCTCCTTGTGATTCTCGGAGGGCTCTGGATGGTTCATACCGCGCCGTAGACTCGAAATCCTTCGCCTTGATTCAAGACGTCGGGGGCCACGACAAAGCCAAGACATGCCTGAGATCAAAAAGGAAGAGGCCCCTGCATATTCTCTCCCCAGGGTTAGATGCTTTCGTAGAGGTGAGGACTATCCATCATCATCAGCTGTCTTGATATTGCGCCGGGAGCGCGAAATACCCTCCTCTGCAATATGGAAATCGTCGTTCGCCTATCCTGTTCGCAATGTGACATCGCCGCCCGATCAGAAACGGATCCGGAATCCAAGAGTCGCCTGCCGGATGCCAGTAAGGCAACACCCAGTATCGCAGCGGCCAGACCGGCGCCTGCCATCAGTATCATCGATCTTTTTCGTTTTTCACTATTCACTGGACTCTCCCGCAGTCGCAAACGATTGCTGGAGAACCGATGGGAGGAGCATCGTCTTGAGCGCCGCTCCTCCCATCCGCTCCTGGCTTCATGACTTGCCTAACCCCGCTGCTCGAAGCGTGGACTCTTCCGGGCCACGGCCAGCGCAACAATCGGCCAACTCGCCGTCGACTGCAACTGCGGGAACGGAGCGAATTCCCAACCCGCGGGCGCGTCCGGCGACTTCCGGGTCATTCATGTCCAGCACGTTCACTTCGCAGGAAGGACAGGCCACGCGGTTGACCAAGGCAATGGTATCCTCACATGCAGGACAACCAGCACTGAACACCTCTATTTTTCGCTTTGCACTCATATCGTCACCTCCTTTCGGTCACTGTTGTCGATCTTGTTTTCTCGCGATGGCGGCGCTTCTGAAACACAAGCGGGACACTCGCTTCGAAGACGTCTTCCTCGCGGCCATATGTTCCAGATGGAGCCCGCCACCAGCAGGCCAATCCCCAGATACATAATTGGGTTGGATCCGAGGACGAACTTCCCCCCGACCACGACGGCTGACGCCACCACGCCTAAAGCAAAGGGCCCGTATCCCCTGCGTGTTCCGGCCCGAAAAGCAAGGGCGCCCACGGCCATGCTCAGAAAGACAAGGGTCAACGGCAGTAAGTACGCCGTCTTTGCCATAAACCCCAACCCCAACGAACTCAGGAACCCCGCGTAGACGGGCCAACAGGCCGGGCATGCTCCTACTGGGAGGAAAGTGGTCCCAACCGCCGGCACGGTAGCTAGAAAGCTTCGCCATCTACTGCGCCCTCCAGATCGCTCTCCCGAGACACAACACCCTTCCGAAGTCAACAGGGACGAGACGATTGTTTTGATGGGGGGTACTCCGTCAAAGCCGCCCGAGGCGATGGCATAGAGGCGGCAGCAAGAAATGCCTTCGGACGCCTCGGCTCCCGCTACGTCTTTCCCATCCACCAAAATCGTGGGAGACCCATAGCTCCGAACGTATCCAGGGCTCGTGGGGTCGCTACGCTCCCATTCCAACCACGTGGCCGGAAGGTGCGCCTCGCCAAACGCCCGCAGTAGATGCGCGCGCGTGCGCGATACGTTCGGACAATCTTGGTCATATATCAACTCTACGTATGCCATCGTTTCCATCCTCCATGGCTTCCAGGATTGGACATTCGCTGACCGGGGCGCGCCCGCGGCAAGACTTGACTAGGTTGATGAGTGCCATCTTCATCCTTTCAAGAGCTTGCAGCTTCTCCTCGATGTCGAGGATTTTGGCTTCCGCCCGCTTCCGAACGTCGTCGCAGGTTGCCTCGGAATCAATTTGAAGGGAGAGAAGTTCCCTGATCTCCTTGAGTGTGAATCCGAGTTCCTTGGCGTGTTTTATGAAACGAATCCGAGAAACCGTCTCCACTGGATATTGCCGGTAGCCAGACTCTCTACGGGGCGGTTCCGCAATCAGGCCCTCCCGTTCATAGAACCGGACCGTCTCCACGCCGACCTCCGCAAACCGGGCAACTTTTCCTATGGTCATTGACTCCATCGTTCCGTCTCCTCTTCGTGCCTTCAAAAAGATTGTACACTCCGTACCATACTACAGAGTCAAGCTCTTTGCTTCATTTTTTCCAGAATCGAAAACCATTCCGGGCCAGACCATTATTATCCACGCGATCGGCCGCAAAGCCGGATTTTCCATCATGAATCCGGGCCTCGTCCGGTTGGAAGAGGTCTCGTAGGGGTGTGCCCTATAAGCGCTAACTTAAGATTTGCATTTTGACCGCCAGATCTGCTATTCTCCCTTCAGAAAAGGGAGGATGTCACCATGGCCCCAGCGATATGCCACCCAGAGGAAACGGCCCACGCAGCGGAGGAGTTTGCCGAAGACTGGCAGGTTCTCTTGACTCATCTGCCCCAAGGTTGGGAAGCACAGGCTCGGGAGAAGAAGGCCCTTCAGAGAGCGCGTTCTTTTGAGTCGGCAGAGGCACTGCTGCGGACCCTCTTGATACATCTTGCTGAAGGATGCAGCCTGAGAGAGACCGCAGTCAGGGCTTCCGAAGGAGGGGTCGCTTCAGTTTCCGATGTGGCTGTTTTCAAACGTCTTCGAGCTTCTGAGGAATGGTTGCGCTGGTTGGCGGTAAAGTTAGCAAATCACGACAACCAAGTCGAGATTCCGGACGGGGGTGGTAGGCTCCGAATCCGGATAGTCGACGCGACGGTCGTACGGGAACCGGGCAGCACAGGTGGGAATTGGCGGCTGCACTACGCTTGTCTGAAGACGCTGCAATGTGACCATTTTGAACTCACCGACATTCATGGTGGCGAGAGCCTTTCGCGTTTTCCAATTTCTGTTGACGATGTAATTCTGGCAGATCGCTTCTGCGGCAACCCCAAGAATGTACGCTATGTCGTCAATCATGGAGGTCACGTCGTGGTGCGGCTGCGAGCCAAGGGCCATTGTTTGCGAAGGCCTGACGGCGAGCCATTCGAACTTTTGAGGTCACTACGGCGTGTGAAATCTGGTGATATTCGAGAATGGCCGGTTTCCATGGAGGCGAAAGGCGGGCAGTCCATTCCTGGTCGTTTGTGCGCAGTAAAAAGAAGCAATATCGCAACGAAGCTTGCACAGAAAAAGATGCGCGTTGATTTTGGCAAAGATGGAAGAACTCCTTCCAAACAGAATCTCCCAGTCGCTCGGTACGTCTTTCTGTTCACGACTGTTCCATCGTCGATTCTCGCGGCCTCAGAGGTTCTCGAGCTCTACCGTGCAAGATGGCAGATAGAAACGTGCTTCAAAAGACTCAAATCAATCCTGGGATTCGGCCATCTACCGAAACATGACCCGCAGAGTTGTCGAGCATGGCTCTACGGAAAGCTTGTCGTGGCTCTTCTCGCAGAGAAGCTTGTGGACTCCGCACAGCGTTTTTCCCCCTGGGGATATCCCATCCGAAGCGTTGCTACCGAGTAGACCGACCGACTGCGTCGACTTCCGTTCGCAAGGCCATCTGGGGTCGCGCAAACACAAGTTCCGCTTCAAAAACAAGCTGCTCTCGCTGGATTCCACCACCATCAGTCTGTGTCTGAGCCTCTTTCCGTGGGCCGAATTCCGGCGCGCCAAGGGCGGGGTAAAAGCCCACGTGTTGTTGGACCACGACGATTACCTGCCTTCCTACGTGTTGATCAGCAAGGCCAAGATGTACGATGCCAAAGTCCTTGCCCTGCTGTAGGCCGCGGAAGTTGGAGTCGGCGCGTATCCACAGGGGAGCTTTGAAGGCGTACTGGGTAATGTCGTGATTGTCAGAACAGATCACGATAGGCCACTCACGTTCGAGATCCGGAAACACGATTCGTCGATAGTTTGCAATGTCTTGAAGGCGACCGACTTCCATTATGTCAACGTATTTCTTGACTATGTCCTCTTTGACCACTTGGTTGAAAGGCACGGCATTTCGAATTCCGTCAAGGGAGTTTGACTTGCTGCCCACATGAATCGAGACAACGCCACCTGTTTCCCGGATCAGATCGGCGGCCTCTCTGACTGGGACATACACCCTCTCGTGCCCCGCTACCGCCATCTGTTTGCCGAGGGCCAGGCGAACGTCTATTTCCTTCCAGAGCTCCTCCAAAGGCATGTCTTCTGGCCATATGCCTATCAGATGAAGGTGCTTTTTCCCGACGACATCCGTTCGCAGTTCGATACCGGGAAAACGGTGGTCCTGCCGTCCGCCAGCGCCTGCAGATTTCGGATGCGCTCGACACCAATGACATGGTGGTCCGTGACTGCAACACATGCAATATTTTGCTTCTCCCACTGAGACACGAGGTCTTCGTCAGTCACGGCGCTATTCAGATAGTCCTCGGAAAGCGGCGTGTGGAGGTGCAGATCCCACCGTCGCCACTCAGACCCCTTCGGAAAGTCCATTGCTCTCTCTCCTCAAGCCAGAATGTAGGGCATACTCAGAACGCGCCAGGCGCTTGAGCCCATCGAAGAAGAGACACCGTTACCCCCAATTCGTAGACCCCACTACTGTAGATATACTCTGCAGAACAGTTCTACGTCAAACGCGTCGTGCTGGTTCGCCGCTGGGCGCCGCTTACTCCCCGTCAGAGATCAACACCGTGCATCCCTTCGGGATGCGGTCGTAGGCGAGGATGACGTCGTCGTTGGTCAGGCGGATGCAGCCGTGGGATGCGGGGGCGCCGATGCGGGCTTCGTCGTTGGTGCCGTGGATGTAGATATTGCGGGCGTAGGAGTCGACGTTGCCGCCTTGGTTCTTGCCGCGTTCTTCACCGGTCAGGGCAAGCAGGCGTGTCAGGACGAGGTCCTCGGCCACGGGCGTCCCCGGACGCCACTTCGCGGACTGGGCTTGCTTGGAGCGGAAGATCTGGCCCCAGGAGGCGTCGTCGCCGAACTTCTCTTTCACCGAGTGCCAGCCCAGGGGCGTCTTGAGGCTGTCCATTTCGGATCCGGCGCCCTTCTCGGCGGTTGAGCAGGCCGCCTGCCAGACGAGTTCGCCGCCTTGGATGATGCGGAGCATCTGGTCGGGAATCGACACCCACACACCCAGGCCATCGCCAACGCGTTCGACCCAGCCGTGATTGTCGAGGAACGCCAACTGCGCGTCCGACAGCGTACCGTGCGCGTGACTGATTGCGTGGCGCACGTCCACCGCCACGCCGTCGATATGGACATCCACCTCGCCCCCCGGCGGCGCCGTGACGGTGAACCCGCTGTCGCGCAGGAAGCGCGCAGTGACGAAACCCTGCGGGATGGGAATCGTTACCATGGCCTCGTCGAGCGATGCGGGCACGTGGGGCTCGAAGCGGATGGTTTCCCAGCCCGGCTTGCCGGGGGTCAGCCCCATGACGCGTTCGGCAATCAGGTAGATGGGACTGCTGCTCCATGGGTGGCACCAACTGGTGTTCCATTTCTGGTCGGGGCCCCAGACCTCCATGCAGGTGGTGGCGCCGTGCTTGAGCATCTCGTGCCACGAGTGCTCGTCGCGCGAGGTGATGAGGTCGTAGGCCAGTTCGCTTTCACCGGCGCGATAGCAGGCCTCGATGACGAACGGGGCGATGTAGACGCCGCAACTGAGCCGCTTCTCGCGGATGAGCGCCACGACCTTCGCGACGTTCTCCTCGGCCACAAGCCCGAAACAAAGGGGCAATGCGTTCGCGTGCAGTGAACTGTGTTTGGATCCCGGCGCGTCGACGAACAAGCCGGTTTCGGCATCGAGCAGCCGCTCGGCGAAGGCCGCCTTCACGCGCGCGGCCCGGGCTTCGTAGTCCGCGCCCGAACGTCCTAGCTCCTGCATCAACTCCGCCGCCGTACACAGCGACGCGTAGTAGAAGGCGTTGAGCACCGTGTTCTCGCGTTCCTTGGCATAATCGTAGTCGTAGCCGTCGCGCAGGTTGTCGGGCCAATCCACCAACACCCTCTTCTCCGTCATCCCCGTCAGGAGTCCGTCCGGACCTTCGAAGCGTGCGAAGTAACCGTATAGCCCGTCGAACGCGGCGTCGACCATCTCCTCGATAAACGCGCGGTCGCCGGTGTAGCGGTAGTAGTTCTTCAAGGCCATCGGCCATTGCAGCGAGAACTCGGCGATTTCCTGGCAGAAACTGCCGGGGGCGACGGCCATGATGCCGGGGCAGATACGCTGCGACAACTGGAAGTCCTTAAGGGTTTTCTTGGTGAGAGAACCGTCGCCGGTCAGGACAAGGTGGGAGTGGCTGGCAATCAACGCGTCGCCCAGATACACGCCCTTTTCGCGCGAGGGACAGTCGAGGAAACCGCCCTGGGAGCCGTAGCGAACGCCGTTCTTGCACATCTCCCAGATGCGCGGCAGCAGTTCGTCCGAGGCGGA
>JAACEL010000495.1 GCA_011682535.1 Nitrospiraceae bacterium
GTTGTCTGTTCCCGTTCTGCTCGTGGCCGCTCTGACAGCCGTGGTTTATGTTGCCTTCTTTTCCGATACCGGAACCAACATACCAACCACGCCAGCCCCAATCACCCGCGACGCGCCCAAGGTCGCCCGCAAAGCCAAGACGCTCGACGCCCTCATAGCCATGCCGCCCGAGCAGCTAGCCGACGTGGACATCGCCGAGATGAACCTGCTTTGCGCCGCTGGTTTGCCGGGCGCGGAGAACCTCGGCATCGACAAGTGCCTCGCCACGCTCGACCAGTGGGCGGCGCGGGTGAAGTTCGAGACCGAACGCCATCTTTACCGCGCCCACGATCCGCAGTGGGCAGATCATTACAAGCATTCGGAAAACTGGCTGCGTGCCGAGATGTTGGCCCAGGTACTCAACCAGGACTGCGGCGTCCACTATAACATGGAGCGCATCCGCGACATCGATTTTCGCAACTCCAAGGATCTCCTGATTCACGGCATGATCGACGACCCCAACGGCGGCACCTGCGCCTCGATGCCCGCCCTGTATATGGCCGTGGGGCGACGTCTGGGCTATCCGCTCAAAATGGTGCTGGCCAGAGGCCACATCTTCGTCCGCTGGGACGATGGACACGAGCGGTTCAATATCGAGACCACCGGCAACGGCGGCACCGACAGCTACCCGGACGAGCACTACAAGCAGTGGCCCGAGAAGATCACGGACGCCGAGGTCAAGAAGGGCCGCTACCTGATCTCCTTGTCGCCAGCCGAGGAGCTGGCCACCTTCCTGGCCAATCGCGGTCACTGCCTCCTGGACAACGGCCACCCGAAAGAAGCTTTCGACGCCTATGCCGCCGCCCATCGTTTGGCTCCCTTAGACCCCGCCTACTCCGGCTGGATGCGCCAGGCGGAGGTTCGGTTCCGTCCTCAGGGGCGCATGGCAATTGACCCGCGCGGCTTTCGCCAACCGCGACCGGGAAATCGTGGTCGCCCGATGATGGATGTCAGGGCTATCAACGCTCATAATCGGCGTCTCATGGAACAGCGCATGCGGCCGTCAAGGCCGAATGGACAACAGCCCGGTGCCCCGCAGCCCTACCAGCCGCCAACGCCAGGGCCGCCGCGGCCATGAAGAGGCAAGAACAGGACTTGACAACATAGCCCGAACCAACTGAGAATATTACTCGAAAGGGGCCACACGATGAAAACGACACGTCTGGTTGCCGTCCTGGTCGGCCTCGCCGCCATCGCCCTCTTCGCCGCTGACGCCTCGGCCATGTACCACCCCACCATGGGCCGGTTCATGCAACGTGATCCGGGTGCGAGTAGCCCCGCGCGCGTCGGCACGGTTGGTCCCGCTGTCGGCGGAGGTTTCGTCCCGCGCGACCAGTATGCGGACGGGATGCACCTCTACCAATACGTCCGAAGCTGCCCTACGAGATTTGTAGATTGGAATGGCCGAGAAGCTCAGGATGCGGTGGACCCCGGGTTGGCAAGTTACACGCCGATGATCGAGAGGTACTTCGAGTCCTTGGCAACTGACCGCGAGATGGACTACTTCGATGCGTTGGCTCAGGTTAACAGTCACAGGGCAAGAGCCGGTCAGGCGCAGCGATCTCATTTCGGCAAATGCGGCTGTGGCCCGGACGTAACTGACTGGCTCATTGATCAGATGAGCAAGAATCGAAACCACTGGGTAATCAAGAATTCTCGTGAGATACAGTGGCCTAACTACATTCCCTTCTTCAACATAGGGTGGAATATTGGTTTCCTTAACGACTTCAAGAACTTGGTCAAAGCGGGAGGGCCATGGGACTTCAAATCCACAGAGAAGTTCACTGCAGGAGACTGTCCTACCCAGCAGTGCAAGAACACCGTAACGATATGCGGAATTTGCTTTTACAAGGATGTGCCCGGCAATATTCACTATGGCTGGGTAGGTCGACAAGCTGGCTTGCGCGAGTGGGTGATCTATGCTGGAGGCGATTGGGCGGCTCCTGGTTTCGCGGATGGGAATGATGACAAGGCTGCAATCAGCATTGGTATTGAGATGGCAAATAACGGTTCGGGGATGTGTCCCCTTATTCGCCAGAAGGAGAACCAGCTCAACAAACATGGCACGCAAGACTGTAACCCGTGCGTCACCAAGTACTAGGGGTCCCCCAATGTCCCCATGTCCTAGGAGATGCTGACTTGAAGCGACGGCGGAGGATGGTTCTAATCATCGCAGTGACCGTGATAATTCCCGTGCTTTATGTGGCCTACAGGCATGTCGTTCCCATTGGTTTGGGGGGGAGTCGGCAAATTGTACCCTTCCTGTTCTTCTCGACCGATCGGGGCACTTATGACTCTCCGGATGGTTCGTGCAGCGTGTCCGTTTACAGTAACGACGCAGGAGCGGCACACAGCGGCTTTTTCCCTTCGTGGGTAGTCCGCAGACATTGGTGGGGGCGGGAGGTCGCTGCAAAAGGGTACCTTAAATCGTCAACCGGCGGTGTTCCTCTAACATGGCGGGGCCGCTGCAGGTTTCAGATTCTGTTCACCCAAGGGCCTTACGACGATACGGAAAAGCCAGTAGAAGTGAGCAGCGACTGAGCTGGGGCCAGTGGAGCACATTCATGATCGCAGGACGGGCGGTAGTGTGTGCGATTGCTGTTGGTGTGCTTTGGATCGGGAGCGGTTGCACTAGCAAGCATCCCGCGGGGGCAACCAAGACCGAAATGACCCAACAGGAGGTCCAGGAATACCTGTGGGCATGTCCAAAGGGACGCCTTATTCGGGTTATTGAAGCGGATCTACGGCTTCCCGCTCCATCCGAAACGGAAGCTCCCGCATTCGTGTCCGAATCACCATACTGGAAGTACAAGTATTTCCACGGCAACATGGTGGTGATGTTCCTTGCCAACGGGGACCGGCGCGAAGAAGCAAACACAAATGGATTCGTCTACGTTGGCGAGCCGCAAGTACTGACGGCAGAGCAGTATTGGCGTGAGATTCGAGAGAAGACACCCGCTAACTGAACTAAGGAATAGGGCCGGGTGCTGCGGTCGCGGCGTGTGCGGCCATATTGGCTCTCGATGCACCACGTGGTCACAAACACCGTGACTACGGCACCCGCGCACTGTAGCCTGTTACTTCGCTTTCATCGCCTCGGCGACGCCGCGTTCGATGGCGTACTGGAGGTCGGTCGAGGTCTTGCCGTCGATCGAGGTGCGAACCAAACGCAACGACTTGGCGGCGGTGCCGTAGGTGGCCTTCTCGACGAAGTGAAGAATCGCGTCGTTGCCGACCCACACGGGATAGACCGCCGTGCCGGGCATGCCGCCCGTGTTGGTCACCGCGCCCTTGACCACCAGACGCATGTTCTTGCCCCCGGCGTCGGCCACCAGGATCGCCGGCCCCTCGGCGGCCTGCGCCAAGCCGGTGCGCTGGACCATGTCGCCCATCCCCGCCGGAGCACTCTCGCCCTTGAGGATCAACATCTGCTTGCCGTCGGGACTCCAGAACGCGCTCTTGGGTTCGGCGACGGGAATCTCGGCCAGTGCGCCCGACGCCAAATCGATCTTCACCAGCTTTCGGGTCACGCTCGCCTGGCCTTCCTGCGGACCCTTCTTGACCGACGCCGTCACCACGAGCGCCGACTTGCCGTCGGGACTGACGTCGAACAGGGCGCCGGTCTCGCACTGAATCTCGGCCACGTCG
>JAACEL010000496.1 GCA_011682535.1 Nitrospiraceae bacterium
GTCTCGCTCGGGAAGCAAAAAAGCGCGGGCGCAACGTTTACACGTTGCGCCCGCGCGGTAGGTGCCGACTGGGGGTATCGCTATTCGACCGTGACGCTCTTGGCGAGATTGCGGGGCTGGTCGACGTCGCAGCCGCGGTTGGCGGCGATATAGTAGGCCAGCAACTGCAACGGCACGGCCACGAGGATCGGGCTGAAGGGCTCGAAGCACTCGGGGATATAGATGACATCGGCGCTGTGCTGCTTGATGTCTTCGTCGCCCTGGGTCGCCACGGACAACACAATACCGTCGCGCGCGCAGATTTCCTGGATATTGGACACCATCTTGTCGTAGGTGTCGCTCTGGACGGCCACGCAGACCACCGGAAGTTCATTGGTGACAAGGGCGATCGGACCGTGCTTCATCTCACCGGCGCCGTAGCCTTCGGCGTGGATGTAGCTGATCTCCTTGAGCTTGAGCGCCCCTTCGAGGGCGCTGGGGAAGTTCACGTTGCGGCCGAGGAACAGCGCGCTCTGGGCGTCGCGGTACTTCGGATCGGCGGCGCAGTTCTTGACGGCGTCGTGATTATCGAGGATCCACTCGATCTTCTCGGGAAGTCCGCGCAGGTGGGCAATCATCTCGCGGGCCTTGTCCTTGCTCATCTCGCCACGCAGTTCGGCCAGATAGATGGTCAACAGGGAGAAGCAGCAGATCTGCGAGGTGTAGGCCTTGGTCGAGGCGACGCCGATCTCGTGACCGGCCTGCTGGTAGATAACGCCGTCGGATTCGCGGGCGATACTCGAGCCCACGGCGTTGACGATCGAGACGACCTTGGCGCCTTTGCTCTTGGCGATGCGGATGGCCTCGAGCGTGTCGGCGGTCTCACCGGACTGCGACACGGGGATGACGATGGTGTTTGGGTAGATGATCGGGTCGCGATAGCGGAACTCGGAAGCAACGTCGACTTCGACGGGGACTTTGGCGAAACGCTCGATGAGGTACTTGCCCACGAGGCCCGCGTGCCACGCGGTGCCGCAGGACACGATAACGATTTTCTGGCAGTCTTTGAGTTCCTGCGGGTCGAGCGCCATGTCGGCAAGCTGGACTTCGTCGGAGCCTTCATGCACGCGGCCGGCCAGCGTGTTCTTGATCACGTTGGGCTGCTGGTGAATTTCTTTGAGCATGAAGTGCGGGTAGCCTTCCTTCTCTGCGGCTGCATCGTCCCAGTCGACCGTCTTGACTTCCAACTCGACCGGATTGCCTTCGAGGTCTTCGATCTTGTGGCCGTCGCGGCGAATTTCGCAGACTTGGCCGTTGTCGATGTAGAGCACGTCGCGCGTGTACTTCATGATCGCGGGCACATCCGAACCGATGAAGGCTTCGTTCTCGCCCAGGCCGACGATCAGCGGGCTGCCGTGGCGGGCGGCTACCATCACGTCGGGGTTATCTTTGCAGATCACGCCGATGGCATAGGCGCCTTCCACGTCTTGCAGGGCGCGTTTGACGGCGGCAAACAAGTCTCCGTCGTAGTACTTGCGCACGAGGTGGGCGATGGTCTCGGTGTCGGTCTGGCTGCGGAAGTCGACGCCTTCGGCCTTCAACTGCTCACGCAGTTCCTGGTAGTTCTCGATGATGCCGTTGTGCACGACGGCAATTTCCTTGGCGCCGTCAAAGTGCGGATGCGAATTCACTTCGCTCGGCACGCCGTGCGTCGCCCAACGGGTGTGGCCAATCCCGAGCGGGCCGGCCAGCTTGGCTTCTTCGAGCTTCGCATCCATGACCACCAGTTTGCCCAGACTCTTGACGCACTCGATGCGGCCGTCTTTGACCACGGCCACGCCGGCCGAGTCATACCCGCGATACTCGAGACGGTGCAGACCCGTCATGATAATCTCAACCGCGTTCTTGTCTCCTATGTAACCCACGATCCCACACATGTTCTCCACTCTCCTTTCAGGTGTATGAGCCGCGATTCGCCTATCCAAAGAAGCGAATGAACAACTCGCGCGCAAACAACGACAGGACCGACATGATGCAGCCCGCTATACACACTCCAACAAAGCACGCACCCAACGTGCGCCAACGACTTAGACCAAAGAGGTGGGCGGCTAAAGACCCTGTCCACGCTCCGGTCACGGGCAAAGGAATTGCCACAAAGGCGATCAAACCCCACATCTCGAGCCGCTTGATCCGCTCGCCCTTACGCCGGGTTCGAGCGAACAGCCACTCGACAAAACGGTCGCCGATAGGGACGCGGCGCACGAAATTGGTCACGGGCTCCAGGAACCAGATGATAAAGGGAATGGGGATCATGTTTCCGGCGACGGCCAGGACATAGGCTTTCCACAGGGGCATGCCGCCTAGCACCGCTACGGGCAATGCGCCACGCAATTCAAGAATGGGCAGCGCAGCCAGCGTCACCGTGGCCAAGGGCAGTGACATCTGCGACTGAACAAGTTCGACTAGTTGTTCCTTCATAACCCAATTCCTTCCGAGCGGAAGCCCTTGAGAGCGGCCACATCAGTCAAGTCTCGACGGAGGGGCGTCACGCTCATGCAGTTGGTCTCGATGGCCTCGAAATCCGGCCACATGACTTGGTTGCGCGCCGCCTATCCGGGAGTAGGTGCGGCCGCGCGGATCGAGGCGTTGCAGGATCTCGTCTTGACAGTCCCGCCGCATATCGAACAAATCCACTTCATGTAATTGGCCCGATTGAGCGCAACGCACGCCGCGTCACGCCCGATCCTCCTGTTCGAGAGACGTCTCCAAGTCTTGCAGCGCGCCGATGACGGCGTGATGCGTAAGGTCGCGGTGCAACGGGGTGACACTGATCCGCGAGGCTTCGATCGCTTCGAAGTCCGTGCCAGGCTCGACCACATGACTCGGCTCGGCGCCCCCGATCCAGTAATACACGCCGCCGCGCGGGTCCACGCGGTGGATGATCTCGTCCTGGTAGTCGCGCCGTCCCATCCGCGTGACTGAAACACCCTTCAGTTCCCCATACGGCACGTCAGGCACGTTGACGTTCAACATCGCGCCCTCGGGCAGGCCCCGCTCCAGGATCTGGCGTGCCAGCGTAACGGCATACTTGCCCGCACTCTCGAAATGGATAGGGGCGTAGCTGGCCACGGAAATCGCGAAAGAGGGCAACCCGAGCAGCATCCCCTCGAACGCCCCGGCCACCGTGCCCGAGTAGGTGACGTCGTCGCCCAGATTGGCCCCGGGGTTGATACCCGAGACGACCAGATCGGGGCGAACGTCGAGCAGGTCGCGCACAGCCAGCATCACGCAGTCCGTCGGCGTGCCGTCCACCATGTACCAGTGGTCCTTCCACTCCGTCACACGAAGGGGGCGGTGCAGCGACACGCCATGGCCTACGGCGCTCTGTTGCCGATCGGGAGCATAAACCCACACCTCACCAAGCACTTGGAGCGCTTCGACCAGCACCGCAAGCTCGCGAGCCTGGATTCCGTCGTCGTTGGTGACTAGTATCTGGGGTTTGGCCATAATTAGCGTATTGGGATCGACATCACAGAAGGGCGAGAAAGTCTTTTCGCAGCACAGTGTTATAGCATATTGTTCCTGCCCGAAGCAAACTACCCGAAGGATCCCAAATCGCCGGATAACTTCGCCGTGGCGCGCGGAGCAAGCTCAGCCTCGCCGGCAACTCGAGAGTGGTTTTCACCCACCTGGTGATGGCGTG
>JAACEL010000497.1 GCA_011682535.1 Nitrospiraceae bacterium
ACACCAGGCGGCGCACGAGCAAGCCATCGGGGTACTCGAATTTCTCATCGGCGCGGCTGGCATAGGGCTCGACGTCGGCGTATACCTCTTTCATGAAACGGGCCCACATAGCTTGACACGCCTGGGCGCTGTCCGCTCATAAGCGAGACACTGCTCCCCAGCCGGCTGTAATACCCGCCAATGAAATCCGGATACGTATCAATCTCCCCGCAGATGGTGTCGATAGCCTCCACGAGCGATACGCCCGCGAGCTGAACGCTTACACGCCGCTTCAGAATGTCTTCACCGATCCGGCGCGCATGGATTTCGATCTCGTAGGGCTCTGTGAGTTCCGACAAGACCTTACCCAACGGACGGTTAGTGACGTTCACATCGATCTGCCACGTTTTTTCGAAATCTTCACGGCTCGCAAATCCGAAATCCTCGAATCGGTTAACGGAAGCGATCGAACTGGGCGGAGTCTGCGCTGTCTTCACTGGTGACCATACCCCTGCGGGCGTTTCATTCGTGATGCTCACGAGCGGTTGGCCGTCGGGCGGGGCCTTCGCCTGAGCGGCTTCCAGGTCAAGTTCCATTTCCCCCTGTGGGTTCGTCTTCCAGTACATTGTAAGCGGCGGGCTATCAGGCGATTCACGGTAGGTCGTCGAGCGGACGCTCCATCGGCCATTTTCGCGGCGCAGGCTTAAAAACACGTCAGAAGTCTCGGGGCCTTCTTCGATACGCAAGCCGATTGTGGCCTCGTCACCTGCTACCGTGGGAGATCCCAAGGTGTAGCCGGCGGGCATGGCGACCGAACGCATCACGGCTGGCGACGGTAGCCGTGGATTTTGCCCCGACAGCGCGCCTTCCTGCACAATCACGAAGGCCCGCGCAACATCCAAAACGGCGGACGCATCCGAGGCCTCCGCCGACTCCGCATCCGGCGTGGTGTCCTGTGCGGATTCCTCGCCGCATCCGATCAAGAGAAAGCAAGACAAACAGAGAAGTGCAACCGGCACGTTCCGCATCGCGACATCCTTCCTCGCTGCACCATACTCGCCCACATGCGAGACGGGCTTCCCGCCATCTTAACAAACAGCGCCCCCAAGGTCGAGAGCAGCGACCTATCATTGTGTGGTTCCACTCAACGACGGCACCTTTTCTGGATATTCTAGACCCTGGGCTTAGCCGCCGGGACCCGCGCTCTGCCACTCAACGGGATAAAGAGTTCGTGGAATCGATTGAGGCTTCAATCGATTTGGATTTACGAACTACCGATTTCTAACAGCGAAGGAAGCAGGGGCACTTTTACGGTCGGCTACTTTAGTAACAGCTCTTTCCCCGGTAACTCATCACATTGTAAGAGTTTAGCAGCGCCAGACACTAAGCGACGCCATTCCAAGAAAGAGCAAAGCCGCCATGGATAGGTCCATACCGGCCAATCTATTTGTGATTACGAACGGAAAAGTTCGTAAATTATTGGTGGCTCCGCGAACAGGACTCGAACCTGTGACCTAGTGGTTAACAGCCACCCGCTCTACCAACTGAGCTATCGCGGAATACAATTTAATCCGATGTGTAGTCTATCATGGGTTAAGGGCCATTTCAACTTCGCTGTGCGTGCGTGCGGCCCGGGCATGGCACAAGAATCTGCCCGTTGAAACCAGCGGGGCCGAATACGGGTCGAATACATGTATGAAGCTTCGAAGCTTATTCAAGAGCGTGGCCACGGCGTGTCTGATCGCGGTGGCGGTGCATTGCGTCACAATCGGCATGATATCGGTGAACCTGCCGCGCGTAGTGGGGCGTCCGGACATCTCGATGGAACGCTCGCTACGGCTTCCCGCGGCTAAGATGCTGTGGCTGAGCAACCATGACGGCACGGTGCGTATCCGAACGCGCGAGATGGACGAGATTCTCCTGTCCGCGTCTATAAAGGCATACGCTCAATCGACTTCCAACCGCGCAGAGGTCGAGCGCTATGTCGAGTCTTTGATCGACGTCAACTCGGAGACGGACACGCTACGCATCGCGACCGAACCGGGGGAACGTCCCGACCTGTTGGACCTTCGCGTGGATTACTCAATCGTCGTGCCGGTGGGCACGGATGTCTCGGTGGAGGGGTCCAACGGCAACGTGTGGGTATCGAAGGGATGCGGTCAAGTGTCGGTTCGCGGCCGCAACACGGATATTGAAGTGGTGGAACCGGCTGGTTCCGTGTTCGCTGAAAGTACCAATGGCCGTATCCGGGTCGTGGATGCGCCGCAAGGCGCAACGATCCGGACGGTCAATGGTAATGTGTATGCGCATATGTTGGGTGGACGTCTGGAAGCGGCTACTACCAACGGAGCGATCGTAGCGCATGTGCTGGAACCGGAAGTCAGCGCGTGCGACCTGACCAGTCAAAACGGCGGCATCACCTTGGTGATGAGCGGCGGGTGTTCGGCGCGTGTGGACGCAGTCACCGGCCGGGGCGTGGTCAAGTCGGACTTCCCGGTGGACAGTTCATCGGGCATTCAGCAACGCAGACAGTTGCGTGGGACCATCGGTAGAGGCGATACTATACTTCGGATGGACACGCTCAACGGAAACATTTGGATAGCGAGGAGCAAGCAATGACGACGGCCGCGACGACATGGCGGGCAACAGCCGGCGCGATTCGGACTACCACGGCCGAATCCGACCTGGAATTGGTTCGTCTTGCGAAGAAGGGTGACTCGGGGGCTTTCTCGCTCCTGGTGGCCCGCCACCAGCACATGGTGTACAACGTGTCGTTCCGCTTCATGCGCGAGTCCGCGCTGGCGGAAGACATGGCGCAGGAGGCCTTTCTCAAGGCGTTCCGCGTGCTCAAGGGATTCCGCGGCGACAGTAGCTTCTCGACCTGGATGTACCGCGTCACGGCCAGCGTGTGCCTGACGGAACTGAGCAAGCGCAAGCGGCGCAATGAGGTGCCGTTCCTCCCGGCGCATGAAAACCGCACGGACAGCAAGGCGCACGACACGTTCGACATGCCCGACCTCATCCGCCAGTGCGTGGGCGAGTTGCCCGAGCGTTACGCGACGATCATCACGCTGTACTACCTGGACGAGGCGTGCTACGACGAAATCGCGCGCGTGATGGGTGTGCCCATGGGCACACTGAAGACCTGGATGCACCGCGCCCGGAAGAAACTGCGTAAAATTGTCGAGAAAGAACTGAACGGCCATGGCCCATTCTGATCCCAGAGATCTGGATTCCGCGATCGACTCGGCCCTGCGTGGGGAAACCCTGCGCGCGGCGCCGTCGGGATTCTGCCAGGCTATCGGAGCGCGCCTGGCGATCGTGGGGCTCATCCGCGAAGAGCGCCAGCGTTTCCGCATTGCCGCGGGCGCGTGTGGCGCCGCCTTAATGGCCGTAGCCGCCCCGGGCCTGATCGTCAGCGCCTTTCCCGAAACGCTCACGCGGTACCTGAGCGACGTCCCCGGCGCGATGGGGTTCTTCGACTACCTGCTCTCCTCGCCGGGATTGTCATGGCCGCGCGTATTGGGATTCGCGATGGCCGTGTTGACGCTGCCCGTAGCCATCGTATTGTTGTCGGCGCTGCTTCCGCCCCGCAAGAGCGCGGATTAGAGCAGTTTAGGGGCTCTTCCGGTTTTTGCGTACTTCGTTCCGATACCGCCTTTTTGACAGGATAACAGGATGAACTGGATGATTTGCATCC
>JAACEL010000124.1 GCA_011682535.1 Nitrospiraceae bacterium
TTGGCCACCAAACCCCTGCCCGACATCCCCCCCGGCGCCCCGGACGAAGACACGCACGCCGAGTTCCGCATCGACTTCGTACTGCGACCGGGCTCGTCGGTCTCGGGCACGGTGATCGACGCCGCCACCACCGAAGGCATTGCCGATGTGGGCGTGCAGTTGATCGAGGAGAAGGGCGAAGGTCTATTCGCGGCTATTGCATCCGGTTTCGACCAACCGATCGAGAGCACAACGGCCGATGACGGCGCGTACACTATCGAGAACGTCAAACCCGGGCAGTATCGCGTCCGTGTCCGGGCCCGCGAACACGGCTACATCGCCTCCTCGAAACCACGCACGCTACTCAACATTGACGAAGGCGTCCAATACGACGGTGTCGATTTCGCACTCGAGCGGGGAGCCGTCGTCGAGGGCGTTGTCAAGACAACGGACGGCGCCCCCGTCACCGACGCGTTCGTCGGTGTACGCCCCGGGCAGATCATGGATCGCGTGTTCGGCAACGAGAACTTCATCACGCAGCTCGAGGAAATCGGCGAGCTTGGGGGAGAAGTCGACGAACAGGGACGCTTCACAATCGCCGGTCTGGACTTCGACACGGATTACCGGCTGCACGCCAAGGTGGAGGAATATGCCGACACCATCAGCGACCCCTTCCGGATCGCCAAAGGCGGCCCGCCCGCGCAAGTCACTCTGATCGCGACGCGCGGCAGCACGGTGTCCGGCACCGTGCGGTTCGACGACGGCGCCCTCGCCGCCGGACACGAACTCATGCTCTTCCCCAACCTGGGCGACCTGATGTCGGGGGTGTTCACGGAGCCCGAGAAACGAGAGGCCGACGAGAACGGCCGTTTCGAGTTCACCGGCGTCGCCGCCGGGAAGTACTCCCTGATGGACGCGAACCGCATGCCCAACTTCATGCCGTTCGCGAAGAAATCGGACGACCAAATCGACGTAGAGACGGATGGCATTCACGATGTCACCGGACTCGTACTCGTGCTCGCCAAAGCACAGGCCGAAGAGGCCCGCGAGCCCGCCACCGGCGTAATTGAGGGCGTGGTCTTGCAGCAAGCGGGCGGAGGGCCCGTCGCCAGCGTTCGCGTCGCCGCCGAGAACAGCGACGACTCCTCCATATCGGCCGGCGCCTTCACCCGCGACGACGGCACTTTCAAACTCGAGCGGCTGCGCGGCGACTTCTTCGACCTGTCCGTCGTTTGCGACAAAGGCGTTGGCTTCGCCAATCGCGTGTCCGTCGGCACAACCGCTACCATTCGACTGGGCCCACCCACGAAGGTAAGCGGACAAGTGCTCGACGAACATGGCAGACCCGTCCCCGAATGCAAGGTGCAACTCACTGCGCAACGTAACCCGGACGAGGATCCCGGCCTGGACGTGACTTCGTTCATGGAGGAGTTGACCGGCGCCGCCGGTGGCGGCCAATCGACCGACGACTACGGCTTCTTCGAGTTCGAGAATCCCGACCCGGGCGATTACACCATCACGGCCAAGAGCAAGACGGCCGGCACAGGCGAACACGGCCCCATCACCGTCCACGCCGGCAGATCCCTCACCGGCCTCGAAATCCGGCTTACGCCGGGCGTACGATTCAGCGGATCCGTCGTCAACACCGCCGGAAGACCCGTCCCAGGCGCTACCGTATCCTTGCGCGCCTACGACAAGGACAGCTTCGCTGGCATGGCGTCGCAGTTTCTCCCGGAGACGATGCAGAAAAAGGAAGGATCCGCACTCTCGGACGAAAACGGCGCCTTCGAAATCCTCAATGTCGCCCCCGCCGTCTACACCGTCCGGGCCACCCACCCCGAATACGCCGGCACCAACTACAATGACGTCGAAGTCGAACCTCGCCGCGACATGGACAACTTCAAGATCGTGATACTGCAAGGCGGGCGCGTCCAGGGCCAGGCCCTCACCGACGGCGTGCCGCAACCGAACCTCATGGCGCAGATGGTCGGCGAAAACGGCATGCAGATGGCCACGACGGACGCCGACGGACGCTTCGACATCCAACACGTAACACCGGGCAAGTACATCGTCCAACTCGTCGATATCAACGCCATGATGTCCGGCGGCACCGCCATGCCCCGCCAACGCCCCGCCGACGTCATTGACGGCGAGACCACCGTGGTCGACTTCTCCCCGCCTCCGGGCAGTGTACCCGTCAACGGCACCATCACCGGCGACCTCGGCAACATGACATTCGTCATGCTGCGCAAAGAAGGCGGCATCGCCCCCGAAGACCTCGATCCATTCGACATGGCCGCGCAGATCGAGCAGATGGATTTCCTGGGCGGGAACACCATGGTGGGCCCCGATGGGTCGTTCTCATTGGAAGGCGTACAGCCGGGCGACTACATACTCGAAGTGATGACCATGGATTTCGACATGACGAACCCCGACCTCAATACCATGGCCAACATGGACAGAACGCCCGTCATCCGCCAGAACATCACCATCGAAGCCGGCAACCCCCCGGATCTCCAACTCACGATCCCCCCACACGAATAGCGGACAACGCCGAACACCACGCACCGAACGTTCCGGCGCTTGATGTTGCCGCCGCCGCCCACTAACATGGGGGTGAAGAAATCCAGGATTGCCGACAGCAGGCCGCGAGCGCAACCGGCCCGCTCAACTGGCTGGGGACATGCGCGGAGATTCGGCTGAGATGACCGCCACGGAACCTTCGACAGGACAGCAAGCAGGCGACACGATCGAACTCGCCCTGCGCCCCGCGGGGCGCAGCCAAGCCGGTCCGTGGACACTGCGCCTGACCAGCGAACTCCTCATCCTCCTCGATCCCGAAGGCCGCTCCACCTTCATGGTCCATCAGGAAGAAGCCGCCCGCTACCTGCGCATCCGCAACAATTTGATCGGCGGCCGCCGCCTCTCATTCGTCATCGCCGAACGCCACGCCACGCACCGGTTCCGATGCAGCAGAGAACAACTCACCCGCCTGCTCGACTGGCTCCCCCACAAAGAGCCCGCCCGGGCAGCCCGCGACCAACGCTATTCCGCCATCGGCGTGACCTTGTTCGGAGTCCTCCACCTCCTGCTCCCCGAGACGTTCTTCTGGGGCTGGGGACTTGCCCTGATCCTCGCCGGACTCACCGGCATCGCGTTCCCGCGCCGAACCACCTACGCGGTCAACGGCCTACTCCTCCTGCTGGCCGGCCTTTGGGACCTCCTGCCCTACTCCGCCACCGGCATCAACCCATGGACCGTGCCCCCCGAGAGCCGCATGGTGCCCCTCGCCGCAGGCAGCGCCCTCGTTCTCTGGGGCATCCACCAGATCGCCATGCTTGGCCACGCCCAACAACTCCGCGCCGCACGCGCCGTGCGCGACGAAGCCGCCGCCTTCCGCCCCGAACACTCCACCGTCATCCACTGCATTGGATGGGCCAACATCCTCGCCTCCGTACTCTGCGCCGCCTACGCCAGCGGTCTCGCCGTCGCCATATCCTTCCGCAACCAAGCAAGCCCCCAAACCAGCGACCCCCTCGGTATCGACCTCGCCGTGTTCGCCGTACTCACTCCGCTGGCCCTGCTCTCCGCCACGCGCTTTCTCCTTCGCAGGCACGCCGCCTACGCCGAAGCCAAAGTCTCCGGGCAATTACTCGTCTCCGTGGCCGTATTCGCTCTGTGGGGACTCGCCACGCACTGGCACACCCAGCCCCCGCAATACGACGGCGCCCTCAATCCCGCCCTCGGACTCTTCGTCAACCCCTCCACTTGGGGTTCCGTAGTCGTGTGCGTCCTCCTCTTCAACCGCTGGTTCGCCCGCGCACGGGACCGCGAGATGGAAACACAAAGAGACTAGAAATCCGGACGGAAACCGCCTTACCCCACTCATAGGGTGTTGCGTCTTACGGCCGCGGGTGCTGCTCGAAAAACTCCCAGATCAGCAGGCTTGCGTCGATGTCCAGGCAAAGGGCTCCCACCTCCCAGTCCTCCTGCTCCAGCGATCCTCCCGGCCAGGTGTGGCCCCCGCCGCGGATCTCGTAAAGGATGACCTCCGACCCGGCATCGCCGTTGGGGTACTCATAGCGGTATACCCGGCAGTTATCGGTCTTTTCCACATCCGGAACCTCGCTGACGACGGGGGTGGCGTCGCAGTGGTTGAGTTCGGCCCAGTAAGCCACCGAATCCGGCACGGACAGAATCTGGCCCTGGGGCTCGGCTTCCGTGCCCAACACGCCGCCCTCCCACAAGACGATACCATCGGCGGTGCCGTTGAAGGCCAGCACGGGGACAGGTTGGGCTGGCGCGCAGTAGGGTGCGTAGTTGGCGGGAACGGCGCCGCCCACGGGCGCAATGGCAGCGATCCGGTGGGACAGCTCGCATCCCAGGCGGTAGGCCATGGTGGCGCCGCCTGAAAAGCCCGTCACGTAGACGCGCTTCGAGTCAACGTTGTAGTTGGCCTCCAACGCGTCGATCAGCGTGTCGATGTAACCCACATCGTCGATGTCGAGGTCGTAGGTGGGAATCCCAGGCACGGCGCGGCCATCGTTCCAGTTGGCGTCATACGCGTTGGGGTAGACGGCGATGAAATCGAACGTGTTCGCCATCTCGTTAAACCCCGTGTACCCCATTATATGCAAGCCGTTGTTGCCCAGGCCATGGAGCACGAAGACCACCGGCAAGGCGCGCGTGCCGTCGTAGGTGACCGGCGCGTATACCCGGCAAGTACGCAGCATGCCATCATGGCCCACATACTTGAGCCCGGGGTCCAGATTCAAGGCATCGAGATAGTTGGGCAAGCCGTCTCCATCCTCGTCGCCGGTGCTCTCCTCGGCATCCGTGATGAGATCCCCGTCCGAGTCCGTATCGCGATAATTGGGCACCCCGTCCCGGTCGAGATCGGTGCTGCCCTCCACACTGTCCGGGATGCCGTCGCCATCAATGTCGGCGAGCATGCTGATGCCGGGACAACCGAGACCTGCCAAGCCCGCCAGCGTCAGGAAGACAGCGGAGCGGAGCACGGCCCCACGTGATAGCCACGCGCCGAATAACTTAAACATACTCAACGCCCCACCCTTCCCGGAATGAAGTCGTCCAAAATCGATGAATCCAGAACCCACACACTATACAATTCTACCGAGTGCAGGTTTCGTTACATGTGCCGATAAAGGGAAATACGTGCGTACGGAAAACTGGCGCTCCAGAAGGTGGACGGCGCAGTCGACGGTCAGTATCGTTACTGCCCGCCGTTTCACTTGTCATTTCGAGCGTAGCGAGAAATCGCATGCCACCCCTGCCGCTGCCGGCTCACACGCAGAAAGCAGAGCGATTGGCACTTCGAGATCTCTCCCTTCGGTCGAGATGACAACTCCCCTGATGGGGCAGAGCGTCGGCAAAGCGAACAAATGGGGATACAGCGTTTTCTGAAAACGCTCTAGCTGGAGTGTTCCCCCAATATGTCCCGCGCTTGAGCGATGGCGAAGCGGAAAATGCGGTTGGCCGTCACCTGCGCGGTGTGGTAGCCCGATTTCTTGGTGGTGTGCTGGCGGATGACGGCGATGTTGACCCCGTTGTCGAAGGAAGGCTCGACGACGATCTTGCGCTCAGGGCGGCCGACTTTCAGTTCACCGAACGACTCTTTCGCCACGAGCACACAGTAGAAGTAGGGGTAGTCTTTGCCCTGCACGTTGTTGACGGAAATCTGCATCTGAAGGCCGAGGAAATCCTCCGGGCCGTCGTGGAAGGCGACGATGGCCTTGATGTCGCGGGGGATATCGCCCGAGCCGTCGCGCGCGGCGGCGGTCTGCATCTGATACTGGAACTCTTCACCCTCGCGTTTGAGGCCTTTGAAGGCACGCTCGATGCCCATGATCATCTTGGCCTTCACCACGAGGCGGTCGTTCTTGAGAATCGAGCGGACGCCCGTCAGCCAGAAGGGCACCACCATGACGAGCGCGTTGACGAAGAGCAGCATGCTCGTGCGCGGGAGACCCGAGAAGGCGAACTCCACCAGCTCGTTCATGAATCGGTCGAAAAAACGGCCGCTGCCAATGGACGGAAGCCCGCCGCGTTGCGAGACGAACTGCATGAACGGTCCAGCGAACGCCAGAACCACCAGCAGCACCAGCACGGCCACAAAAGTGAGGCAACCGCGGGTGCAGGTGATGTCGACGACGTCCTGATCCCAACGCTTCTGCTTCTCGTTGATGGTGACGATCCGTTCGACCTCTTCGCGGCGCGCCGGGCGCCATTCCTGGATCTTGCGGGAGGGCTTAGCCGTATTCTCGTAGCCCTTGGTCAACAGCAACAGCACGCCCGCGAAGACGCCCGCGACGCCCACAAACCAGATCGGCGTGGACAGCAGCGCGACTTGCACAATGAAGCCAACGGCGATCAAGCCAAAGGCGAGGGCAAGACGGGTCGGATAGGACAAGCTCTTGGCGATGTAGAATTGGATCTCGCCGCGCCGTTCAGCCGTGGGCAGCCACATAGCGTTCTCCAAACCGGGTCAATTCCCCAAAACCGAAATGCCGCCAATATAGCGGACAACCGCCTTGGCACAGGGCGAAATCCTCGCAACCGTGGCACAACTCCGGCGCGAATTGTTTCGCGCGCAGCCAGCGTCCGCGCGAAGATTCCCACACGGCGCGGAAGTCTTCTCGAAGCAAATTGCCCACCGGTTCCGCCCAACTCGAACAGGGCAACACGTCGCCCGTGGGCGACACCGACAGCAGACCGTCGCAGGCGGCGCATCCCTTATTACCCAGCCGGTGCTGGATGGGATTGAAGATGCAGACGGGCGTCGGCGAATACCACATGAACTCGACCCCAGCCCCCTCGGCCTCTTCCTGGACACGTAGAATGGTCTCGGGAATCTCGCTGTAGGTCACGCCGACGCCGGGCTCGTCACCGTCGCCGTCGGCGGCGCCGCCGGCGGGGATGACCATGTTCATCGAAAAGCGCTCCAACCCGAGATCCCGCACGAACGCGGGCATGCGGACGGCGGACTCGAGGTTCACGCGGTTCAGCGTGGTGTTGGTGTGAACGATGATGTTGGCATCGCGCAGTCTTTCGATGGCGTCGACGGATTGGCGGAACGAGCCGGCCACCTGGGTGAGGGCATCGTGAACGGCTGCGTCGGGCGACTCGACACTCACTTGCGCGCTGTTGAGACCGGCGTCTTTGAGAGCGGCTACGAGCGGCGCGTCCATGCGGGTGCCGTTGGTAATCAGGTTGACGCGAAGGCCCAGATCCCGGCGGGCATAGGCGACGAGTTCAGCCAGATCGCCGCGCAATGCGGGCTCGCCGCCGGTGAAACTGACGCTGGGGGTCTGCGCTTCCTCACGGATGATGCGCAACACCTGGCGTATCTCGGCGCCCGTCATCTCGCCATCCACCGCGCCCTTCGTGCACGAGCACCCGGCGTAACAGAACCGACAGCGCAGGTTACAGCGATAGGTGAGCGCCACCTCGCTCAAGACGGGCAGCGTGTTGAATTCGAGCGAGAATTGGCGCGGCACGACGGCCTCGGGCAGGCGGCGTTCGTCGAGGCAGCCCTGCAACACTTGCTTGAGGCCAACAAAGAACGTGTACAAGTCGCGGCGAATCGCTTCGGTGCCGCCCGCGTCGCGCCAGAGATCGAGAATGCCGCCGCCGTCGAGCAGACGCTTGAGAATGCGCACGCCGGAGGGATTGAGCTTGTGGGCTTCGTTGGGCACCTTGATCAACAGCGCGTCTTCCTCGCGCACGACGACGAAATCGCGCAACCGCGCCACGTACTCGTCGATCCATTCCAGTGGATAGCGCTCGCCGCTGTTCATGCTAATGGGATCCCCCGCTGACGCACGCGGAATGGCAGGCCGAGTGACACGCCGAATGGCAGGCCGAGTGGCAAGCCGAGTGACACGCCGAGTGGCACGCGTCGTGGCAGGCCGAATGCGTGAAGCAGCCCTCGAAACAGTAGTTGGAATCCAGAAACGAGCTGTAGGTCATCTCGTGAACCGGCTCGTGGAACTGCTGGCGGTAGTAGGCCGGATGGTGGCGCCAGTAGTAGTTGCCATAGCGGTATCTTCGCGAAGGATCCCGCCCCGTCTGTTCCTCCGCGAGATCCGCCTCGTCCGCCGCCACGACCTGATCGACCATGTCGCGATAGTGCGCCCGGGTCGCCTCGAGGTCGCAGTCCCACGCCTTGTGCTGGAGATTGCCGCACAGCGTGCGGAAAATTTCGCCCAGCTCCGTCTCGCTGAGGTCGCCGTCGTCGGTGACATATTGGAAGAAGAGCTTCTCGTAGGGGTTGTCGAGGTCGGGGTGCTGCTGAAGGATGCGGCCGTGGAAGGGGTTGACGGCCGTCACTTCAATCACCTCCATCGTCTCGAGACGCCCGACGATGGCGCTCAGAATCGTCCCGTAGGCCACCTCGCAGAGCAGACAGGCCTCGTAGAAATCCAACTCCGCCACCTTCCCGTCTTTGCGGAAGGTCGACAATTCAATCCTCGGCGGAATCCAGTCTTCCCGCGCCCAACGAATCTCGTTGAGGCCGTCGCTGGCGCGCAACATGGACCGGTGCTTGGACGTGGCCACCATAAACACGAATCCGAGCAGCAATGCGCCGACACCGCCAAGCATCAGGTACGAAGTGCCGCCCTGAGGCATGCGCACCGGTTGCGAACGCGGGGCGCGGCGCATGGTGGGCATCGCCGCGACGGGACGCCGACGCGTGGCGGCGGGTTTGGGGGCGGGCGCGGGGATGTCGCCGAAGTAGGTAGCATCGATGTATTGCTGAACGCGGAAGTGGTACTTGGTTCCGGCGTTGTTCTTGTGAAGTTGCACCGTCAGCCATCGCTTGCCCTGGAATTCCTGGCCAAGGTAGGCGATAAGGTAGTTCTTATTCATGAACGGCTCGGTCTTGAATTGGTAGGCGTCCATCTGTTCCATCGAGAGTTCGGCCTCGGCAATTTCGATGGGGTAATACACACGCACGGTGTAGTGGTCCATCGGCGCATCCCACTGGACCGGCGCCCAGTTGAAGTACACGAGTTCGCCGAATTCCGACTGGGTTTTGCCGAGATGGCCCGATTGCGCGAAATCGGTCGCGTAGGAGAACTTGTAGATCACGTTGCCGCGATCGATCGCCTTGCCGCCCGCCAGCACGATGTCCCACTTGCGGCCCGACATCCGCTTGATCGACAGCGGCATGCTGCGCTGGTTGTTGTCGTAGAAGGCTTTGGCGTTGGCCTCGTCGAAGATCGCCTTCTCCTGCACCCCCTCGAAGTAGAACCCGTGCAGGTTTCCGTTCGAACGCCAGCAGACCGAGTAGGTCACATTGGCCTTGAAGTCCGGGCGCAACGACACGTCCACCTCGACCCACTGCAACGTTCCCGCGGCGAACGCGGCCGGAGCGACGATCAACAACGCCACGCACAGCGCCATCCACTGACACGATCTACTTTTCACGACCACTCTCCCGGAGCAAAGACCAAGATGCGGCTTCCCGTGTAATACGCCTTAAGATACCGCACTATTCGGTTTAATGGAAAGAGAAAAGACCAGCCCCGGAGAGACAAACGAAAACACGGGACCGACCTCAGCGGGGATTTTGCTTGTTCCGAAGTTGATTACGCCGCCAAAAGGCCTCTTCTCCTTCCCTTCGTGTCCTTCGTGCTCTTCGTGGTAGAAGAAGAAAACACACCACCACGAAGAGCACGAAGGACACGAAGAGAAGGAAAGAAAGCGTGTGTTTAGGAATCAAGTGCAACAGTGTAAGTGTCGCGCGGCCTCGCCTCAACTGTCATCTCGACCGCAGGGAGAGATCTCGGACCACTCCTTGCTCAAGTCTTTCACTCTGGATTGACGTCCGCGACACAGATTTCTCCCTTCGGTCGAAATGACAAGTTGTGCGCACGTTTCAAGCCTTTTGGCGGGGTAATCAAGTAGGGAACAAGGGGGATCATGGATGTCCCCGGAGTTACCCGGTGTAGCCTGTCCTCGGCACAGCATCCCCCCTTCGGCATGTGTGTCGGTCCCCACATATATGGGCGGAGCCGTCGCACTGTTCCAGAACCTATCTGGGGAACAAGAGTCATTTGGTTGACATTTAATGCGATTAATGAGGTGTTGTTGTGTGGATAGTGCTGTATTCGCGTTTTGGCCGGGAACGCGTGTGGTTTCCACGCGCCCCTCCATCCGTATACATTCCCACGGAGACCGTGGGAACGAGAGATAGGTTCTGCCTTTCTGTGTGGACACGCTCATTCCAGGTCTACGGCCACTCAAGATCGATCACTTCCCCCGGTGCCGAGAGAAGCACGTCCTCATGAAGCTTCTCCCAATCTCCTTCCAGATTCTGTCGGCGAAACGCAATCCGATATGCTCCCGGAGCAAGGGCGCTGAAGGCGAACTCGCCGTTTTCGTCAACCGAGACGCGACGTTCCTCCTCGTAGCCCAGCATCGCGATGCCGTCTTCCAACACACCAGGGATTCCCCCGCGCGTACTGATTCTGACCTTGCTCGGAACCAGCCCGCTTATGTTTCCGCGTACTGCACAGTCGCCTCCGAGACGCAGTCCCACGGTGAGCGGGCCGGTGGCATCCTCAGGGATCAGGACGGGCTCGGTCTTCAGTTCGACTTCCACGGGTGCTGCCTCAGGATACTCTCTCACGGTCATCCTCACGCCAACAGCAAACGGCACTCCCCTTCCAACAGGAAACACCAGGACATCGCCTTCCATGCGGCTGGATTCAATGACTTGTGTCATATCTGGGGCGACAGCAAACACGTCCATCGCGCGGGTGCGCCACTCCTCCAAATTCTCACCAGGCAGCAGTTGCCCAAGCCATTCACGCATAGCCACGAGCACATGCAATTCGGCAACCACACCAAGCTCGATCTCGAACACGTTTTCCTCTTCGAGAGAAACGATCTGGAACGTATGCGTCTCGTTGTAGCCAGAGGCACGCGCGGAAATCAACCACCGGCCCTCCGCAAGGTCAACGATCGCCGTGCCGCCCTGCGTAGGTTCCCATGTTTTCGAATCCGGTGGTAGGCGCACCTCCGCCGTGGGGATTGGCTGCGCCGTGGCTACGTCAATCACGACAACCGTGCACGGGACGCGTGGGCTAGGGCTCACCACCAATTCCGCGTCCATCTCGCCCACGGCAACTAGGAAGTCGTGCGGCTGCTGATCATAGTACACTCTGAGGCTCACCTCCGAAACGCTCGCGGGAATGCCCATGAAGGCAAAGGCTCCCTCGGGATCAGCCTGAGTATTGAGTTTTCCGTCTAGATAACCTGGATAGGAGAAGTAGAATTTGGCGCCAGGCACGGGAAGCCCCTCCTCGTCCACGATATGCCCGGCGACCGCCCCCGGGCTAGCTTCCCGGTCGGTCAAGATCACTACGCCCCGTTCTCCGCCTTCATGGACGTGAATCTGTTCGGGCGATATCACCGGGGCATGTCGACTGGAGTTTTCGCTCACCTTC
>JAACEL010000498.1 GCA_011682535.1 Nitrospiraceae bacterium
CGTCGAGCTTACGCGGCGGCGCGTGTCGGCGGTCCTAAGATAGGACGTCCAAACCGATCAAGGATCGTCGGCACAGTGTCGCCATAGTTTGTAACTACTTTGATTGGAAACACTTCGGGCTCTAGCTGAGCCTTTTGAAAGGTTACTAAGAGTACGAAAATAGTCGACATAGAAGATCACCTCCTTGTTACACTACTTGACTATCCAGAGATTGAAGTGTATAATACTCGATGTTGGTTGTCAAGCAGTTTCTTGCGATGTGTGCTGAACAGTGCTTTTTCTTGTGTTGTAAGATCTTTATTTTGAGCACTTTACGCTTGGTCGCGCTGCAACTAAATCGATGAATGCTGCTTTGAGTTCGTGGCGAGGTTGAGTTAGCGGCGTTCCGCGTGGCTCGAGTTGGCGTACAAACACCGAGCTGCTTCTTGTCCTCTACCGCTCGCTCCCCGGCGATGGGTAGAGGTGGATTGAAACAATCTGCTGGTTCAGTCCAGCACCAAGAAAGGGCGGGCCTTATGCTCCGCCCTTTCTCTTTCTGTTGCTCCATGGAGTCAGTTCCGTGCTACTTGGGGCTTACGATGAGGGCTCCCTGGTCCGCAACGGGGTTCGCCGCGTCTAGGAGTCCGTACGTTTTGTGATAGAGGTGTCCGTAGGGCACGGTTAGCGCGAGCACGGAGTCCTGGATTCGTTCCAGCGCGCCAGCGGCGTCGAGATCCTGTAGCGCTCGGTCGTAGATACTGACGGTACAGAGTTGGAGGACGCGCGATGTATGGCGTGAGGGCCCCTGCTGGCGGAGCTTCTCCAGGAGTTGGCTGGCATTACCAAACGGGACGACGATGGGATGCGAGAAGCCATCTTCGATGAGTTTGAACCTGCGGGCGACCGTGGCGAAGTTGAAGCCGCGCCGCTCTGCCTGGATACCGTGTGCGTCGAGCTGTTGTGTGAAGTAGAGCGCGCGAAAGTATTCCTCGAACAAGGCGGGATCCTCCGGAGCCAGCGAGCCACAGCCCTCTCGGAGGAGCGACTCTGTCACTTCGAGTCCAGAACGCAAGACTCCGGGCGGGGGCAACGTGGGGGCGCGGAAGACGAGCACCTCGCCCCGTTCGGATCGTCCCTCCCGGTTGCAGCGTCCCGCCGCCTGGACAATGCTGTCGAGTCCCGCGAGGGCGCGGAATACAATGGGGAAGTCGAGGTCGACGCCAGCCTCGACCAACTGTGTTGAAATGACACGGCAGGGCGCGTCCGTGGCAAGCGCTTTTTTGATATGATCGAGGGTTTGGGCACGGTGGGCGGGGCACATGAGGGCCGACAGATGGTACAAGGGCGTGTCTGGCTCCTGCTCATGCACCAATTGCGTCAGTTCTCGCGCATCGGCGCGTTTGTGGACGATGGCGAGGACACGCGGATGCTGGATGAGTTCCTCAGCCAAGGCAGGCCAGGTGACGGAGGGGGCTTCGAGGTCGGGCCAGGAGTACTGGACGCGCTGCAGGCGCGGGCTCTCGTCTGCGTGCCGGTTGGGGACGATATCGTGGATGCCCTCGATTCCGGCGTCGAACCGTTCACGTGCGGCCAACGCCGGCGGGGTAGCCGTGGACAACACGACGGAGCAGCCGTAGTGGGCGACAAGTTGCTTCAGCGCGTCGAGAATGCTGAGGAGGAACGCCGGGGGCAGGGCCTGGACTTCGTCGAGCACGATGACGCTTCCTGCGATGTTGTGCAGCTTGCGGCAGCGTGAGGGGCGGTTCGAGAACAGTGACTCGAAGAATTGTACGGTGGTCGTGATGATGACGGGAGCATCCCAGTTTTGCATGGCCAGGAAGGCAGGCAGCTTCTGCGTGGTTTCTATTTCCTCGGTGGGGTGGCCCTGCTCTTTCTCCTCCGACAGTGGCGTCAGGTTCGAGTGATGCTCGACAACGTTGGCGGCGCCCAGGGCGTCGCGGTATACCTGCGCATTCTGTTCGATGATGCTGGTGTAGGGAATCACGACGATGACGCGCTCAAGTTGGTGCGTCTTGGCGTGGTTCAGGGCGAACGACATGGCGGATAACGTCTTGCCGCCGCCGGTCGGTACGGTAAGCGCAAAGAAACCAGGTTCCTCGGTGGCGGCCTTGCGGCAAGCCGCGAGCACATGCGCCCGGAGCCGGTTGACGGGCATGGCGCGGCGTTCGGGCTCCAATTCTCGCACCCTGATATCGATGGACTCGTCGATGGACTGGCACAGATCTTCGATGGTGGAGAAGCCGCCGCGCCGTTGTGCCCGGTCCGGTTCCATGAACGCCTCGGTGTCGAGCCAATCGGCATCGACCAGCGCGGAGAAAAGGAAGCGGGTCCAGAGTTCAGCGGAGGATTTCAGATCCTCTAGTTCAGTTGGCGTCATGCCGGGGCGGACCTGAAGAAAGGCAGGTAGCGGGGGAAGCGGGGAAGCGAGCGCCTCCGCGGGCAACAGTCCACGGACATCTGTGAGTATGGACTCGTTTGCCCTCAGGCGATCGCGTAGCGGCGTGGGGCAACCATCGCCACTCGCTGTGTAGTTGGCAATGCCTGTATGGTGCCCTGCAACGGCAAAGGCCAGTGGCGCCCCTGTTCCGTCTCCCCCTTTCTGAAACGCCAGCGCCGCTCCCGCGCCCGAATGCTCGACCCTGACAGCCTCGCCGCGCAGTCTGGCTTGGAAGGCGGCCTGGTACTTGCCGATATCGTGCCACAGACCAGCCAGGCGCGCCCACTCTTCTGCGCCGTACCTGTGGGCGAAGCGGGCCGCCCGTCGCGACACGCCTTCGAGGTGGTTTTCGAGTTGTTGCCAGTTTCCCGCGTCATCCCGGCGTGCGTAGTGCATGAGTGCCTCCCCCGGTGGAGGCTGCCACTTCACGGACGCGCATGCCCCGCCCGCCAAAGCCGCCCGCTCCCTGTTATTGTGATCTTATGCCCATTAGTATTGCAACATCCTACTCTGTGTGTGGGCGCGATGCAAGAAATGGGAATGGAGAATGAATTTGCCGTGCTGGCTTACAGAGAAGGGTCAGCGAGGGGAAGCGCCAAGCGGAAACGGATGCCTATGGGGCATTGTTGAGTCGTGGCGCATGGCGCCGATCTGGGGGGAACCTATGAGTACATCGAGAAGTACGCAAGGGCGGTGGGGAAATCCCCCAATGCCGCATGCTTGGAGTGTCTGGAGCGAATCTGCAAGGCTGTCTCTTTGGTGCTGGAGACGGCGGAGAGCATTCGGAGTGCTGCCGTCTCGGCGGCTTGAGGGATGTGCTGTAAAGTGTTACAGGGAGGGAAGATAAATGGTCGGGACGACTGGATTTGAACCAGCGACCCCTTGACCCCCAGTCAAGTGCGCTAACCGGGCTGCGCTACGTCCCGACCGAAAAAAAGACTCATTTGGAATCGGATATGGGCTCTGCTTCGAGCATGTCCAGCATCGCTCGCACTTCGATCTCTATCTTGTCGATGAGGCTGTGTGCCTGGGCGCCCGTTCGGATGACGCCTTCGCCGCGTTCTTCCTCGTTGAGACGCTGCTGTGCGCCGTCCGGCGTCAGCTTCTGGCGCCACAACAGATCCTTCACGCGGCGGACGACTTCGATATCCCGCAGGACATAGTACCGCCGGCCGGCCCGATTCCGTCTTGGTTTCAACTGCTTGAAGCGCCGCTCCCATCTTCGTAGCGTGTGCGTGGG
>JAACEL010000125.1 GCA_011682535.1 Nitrospiraceae bacterium
CGAGACACGCACTGCGTTTGGCGCACCGGGCCACTTCGCGCAACGCCGCGGTCTTGTCGGCCAGAACCGCACCTGGCATGATGCACTCTTCGCGCAATGCTTCATAAAGCTTCATAGGTCTTTCCCCGTTGACGAGAAGAAAGGGGTAATGCTTGAGTTACCGCAGGAACGCGATTCTACCACAACAGGCGCGGTGTTTTCACGAAATCTCCGAACGCCGGGGCGAGGCAGGTGCGCCCGGAGTGCCAGGTGATGTCTGGGTTGCGCTCAGCCACGTCAACCCCAAACGGGTGGCGTCGTTCTAGGGTAAGCGTTCACGCGTACTCAAACACGGCCCCAAGACAGCGTCATTGGAAACGAGAAACAAGTCGGTGGGTCAGCGCGTAACCCACCGTTCTTCCATGGCGACCACCTGCGGGAGGGTTGATGCGTTCCCGCGGAGGACAGACTGTCTAAAAAGGTCCGCCCCCTGGATTTTTTGGGGTCACCAAATGTCTCCGAAGACCTCGTTCGTTCAACCTGGTCGATTCTCAGGCGCCGTTTCGTGGTCGCCCTTGGCGCATGGGACCTTTTTAGACAGCTTGAGGACCGTGGGAACGAGACAAGCGTCCCCATTTTCCTCCATTTTCCTATCGGGGCTGGGGATTGGAGCTTTGGGATAACGGGTCCGGCTGATCGGCGAAGATCCATAAGATCCGCGAACATCCGCGTCCCATTACTCCACATCGGCAACTGCCTGTGGGTGATGAGCTCATTGCGTAAGAGCCTCGGGGTAGATGGCCTCGTCGTGCCAGACTTTCCACATGAGTTCGTAGCGTTCGAGGGGCAGGCCGGTGAAGGCGCAGTTGCTGGTGGAGAAGATGTAGCCGCCGCCGGGCATGCCGTGGCGGATGCAGTAGCGGGCGGATTCGATGATGTCTTCTTCGGTGCCGGAGGTTAGCATGCCGCAGTTGACGTTGCCGATGAGGCAGACGCGATCGCCGTATTGCTTCTTGACCTCGGCGATATCGACGTGTCCCTGCGGGTCGAGCGAGTGGAGGGCGTCGGGGCGGGCGTCGACGAGTTGGTCGATGATGGGCATGATGTTGCCGTCGGAATGCTTGATGGAGTAGAGGCCCAGTTCGCGGTAGGCGGCGCAGATCTGGGTGAGGTAGGGGGTGACGACTTCCGCGAATAGGTCGGGACTGAGGAAGGGGCCGTCATTGAAGCAGTAGTCCGAGCACAGGGCGAATCCGTCGATGCCGCCGTGGGCCTTGAGCTGCGTGGCGCGCTCGATGGCGCCGTCCACATCGCGCTGGGCCTGCTTTTTCGCGCCATCGATGTCGGAGTAGAGCCACTCCGTCCATTCCTGCATGTTCTCGCCGTTGGGAATGGCGTAGGTGGGGTCGCCGTGGAGCATGAGGAAATACTGGTCGCCCGACTTCTCGCGGACGAGGTCGATCAGGCGCAACACCTCTTCTTGTGAACCGGGATTGGGGTGCAGGAAGATGGCGCTGTGTTCATAGCGTTCGGCCGTCTGGATAAAGAGGTCGGCCATTTCGTTGCGATGCAGCGCGCGCTCGGTGTCCGTCATCTGAGCCCACTGTCCATAGGCGCGATGGCTGGGGTGGATCTTGCCGAACGCCTCCATCGTCAGAAAAAACACCAGTTCGAAGTGGGGCACACGTCCCGCAATCGGACGGCGTTCCAGCGCTGCGATGAAGCGTTCGCGCGGAGTGCTCAAAAGGCCTCTCCTCGTTCGTGTTCTTCGGCGCGCAAGGCGATCTCGTCTTTGTCTAGTTTCGGGAACAGCACCGTGGGTTTTTGCAGGGGGGATCCGGCAGGCCACAGTTCCTTCGCCGCGTTCCAGCCGTCCTCGCCGCCTTCGGGGCCACCGGTGGGCAGCGTGATGCCGATGATATCGGCCAGCGTTGCCGCGCCGAAGGGGACGAAGGGGGCCATGGCCGTACAGAGGGCGCGGACGACCTGGCAACAGACGTACAGGGTGGTGGCGGTGCGTTCGGGATCGGTCTTGCGTGTGACCCAGGGCTGTTTCACGTCGAAATACTGGTTTGCGCGGCGGCCCATCTCGATGAAACGCTCGATGGCCTGGCGGAACCGGAATCGTTCGAGGGCGTCGGCCACTTCGTCGAGTTGCCGCGGCAGAAAGTCGAGGAGGGCTTGGTCTTCTTCGTCCAGCACGCCGGGTTCGGGAACCTGGCTGTCGAAGTTTCTCACCGTCATCGTAAGACAGCGGTGTACAAAATTGCCGACGACGTCGCATAATTCGCCATTGTATCGTGCCAGGAACTCATCCCAGTCGAAGCTGGAATCGCGCGACTCGGGCGCGTTGGCGCACAGGTAGTAGCGGACTGCGTCCGGGGCGAACTTGTCCAGTATCCAGCGCACGCTGATCATGTTGCCGCGCGACTTCGAACCCTTCTCCGATTGGCCCGTGGCGCGGTTGAACACGTTGAGGTACTCGTTGGCGACGACGTTGTCGGCGAGGATGTAGTCGCCCTGAGCCATCAGCATGACGGGGAAGATGACGGCATGGAAGGGGACGTTGTCCTTGCCCAGGAAGTAGAGCGCCCGGGTCCCCGCGTCTTTCCACCAGATCTCCCACGCGTTCTCGTCACCATACGTATCGATGCCCCACTGGCGCGTGTTGGTCACGTAGCCGATCACGTTGTCGAACCAGACATAGAGCCGCTTGGCCGCCGCATCGGGGTCATCCAGGGGGATAGGAACGCCCCAGTCGGTGTCGCGCGTGATGCAGCGCGGGCGCAGATCCTCGGCCCAACCGTACGCGATGCCGCGCACGTTGGCGCGCCACTCGGGGTGCGTGTCCAGGTAGGCCTTGAGCTTGTCGGTGAACGCGGGCAGGTCGAGGAACCAGTGGGCCGAGTGGCGCAACACCGGAGTCGACGTATCTCCCGGGATGTTGGCGCGCGGGGCGACGAGTTCCTCGTAGGAATACTGCGCGCCGCAGTTCTCGCACTCGTCGCCGTTGGCATCTTCGAATCCACAGCGCGGGCACGTGCCCTTGACGTAGCGGTCGGGCAGGAATCGTTCCGTCTGTTCGGAATACCAGAGCTGCACGTCGTCCTTGTGAACGAAACCGCCCTCGTCCAGCTTCTTGAAGAACGCTTGGGTGGTGTCGATGTGGAGCGGCCACGACGTGCGGCCGTAAAGGTCGAACGAGATGCCCAGTCGCGCGAAGGCCTCCGCGTTGGCCGCGTGGTAGCGGTCGATGATCTCCTGCGGAGAGACGTTTTCCTTCAAGGCGCTGAGCGTGATAGGTACGCCATACTCGTCCGAGCCGCCGATGAAGAGCACGCGTTCGCCGCGCAGGCGCTTGTAACGGCAGTAGATGTCGGGCGGCAGGTAGGCGCCCGCGATGTGTCCGAGGTGGATGTGGCCGTTTGCGTAGGGCAGCGCGCTCGTGACGAGCGTACGCTCGAATCGCTTTTCGGTAGACATGATATCCCTCATCTCGATATTGCGGTGGGTGATGAATCAACCGGAACCAGTCGAAGTTCGCGCCAGGAGTCGGACTCCTAGCGCCCGGTCATTCGCATCGGGTCCACCTGCTCGCGGAACTCTTCCTCGGTGAGCAGGCCCGAGGCCACGGCCTCTTCCAGTAGTGTCGTGCCGTTTTCGTAGGCGGCCTTGGCGATCTTTGCGGCGTTGTCGTAGCCGATCGACTTGTTCAGCGCAGTGACCAGCATCAACGAGTTGTTGAGGTGCTGCCCGATGCGATCGGGGTCGGGCTCGATGCCCGCCGCGCAGCGTTCGGTAAACGAGCGGACGACATCGGTCAGCAGCCGGATGGACTGGAGGACGTTGTGCATAATGACGGGCTTGAACACGTTCAACTCGAAGTTGCCCGAGGCGCCCGCAAGGGCGACGGTCGTGTCGTTGCCGATTACCTGTGCCGCCACCATCGTCACGGCTTCGCACTGGGTCGGGTTGACTTTGCCGGGCATCATGGAGGAGCCCGGCTCGTTGGCTGGGATTCGAATCTCGGCGAGGCCGCAGCGTGGTCCGCCGGCCAGCCAGCGGATGTCGTTGGCGATTTTCATGAGGCTGACGGCGCACGTCTTGAGGGCGCCGGACGTCATGACCATGGCGTCGTGGGCGGCGAGGGCCTCGAATTTGTTGGGCGCGGAGCGGAACGGGATGCCCGAGATCTCGGCGACGCGCCTGGCCACGTTGACGGCGTAGCCGGGCGGTGTGTTGAGTCCCGTGCCCACGGCCGTGCCGCCCAAGGCCAGTTCGCTCAGCCGCGGCAGTGTAAGCACGATGCGCTCGAGTGCGTTACTGGTCTGTTGGGCGTATCCCGAGAACTCTTGCCCAAGCGTCAGCGGGGTTGCGTCCATGAGATGCGTGCGGCCAATCTTGACGATCCTGTCGAACGCGTGCGCCTTGCCTTCCAGCACTTCGTGGAGTTCTTGCAGCGCGGGGATCAGGCTCCGGTGAATTTGCTCCACCGCAGCGATGCTCATGGCCGTGGGAAAGACGTCGTTGGACGACTGCGACATATTGACGTGGTCGTTCGGGTGCGCGGGCGTTTTCGAGCCCAGTTCGCCGCCCAGGATTTCGATGGCGCGGTTGGCAATGACCTCGTTGGCGTTCATGTTCGTCTGGGTGCCGCTGCCCGTCTGCCACACGACCAGCGGGAAGTGGCCGTCGAGGGCGCCCTCGATGACCTCATCCGCCGCTTGGCAGATGGCGTCGCACAGTTCTTTCGGGAGAATACCGGCGTCGTGGTTGGTGAGGGCGGCGGCCTTCTTGACGATGCCCAGCGCGCGGATCATTTCCCTGGGCATACGCTCGCCGCCAATGGGGAAATTGGCCAGCGAACGTGCCGTCTGGGCGCCGTAATAGCGGTCCTCGGGCACGGGCACCTCGCCCATGGCGTCTCGTTCGGTTCGGTCAGGCATCTGAACGTCTTCCTCTAACGAAAGAGTGCGGCGACTATGATAAAGGAGTGGGCGGGCCGGTTCAACGCACACCCCAGATCCGGAATCGCCTAGATCGTGCGCAACTGCGGGAAGAAGATCACCTCGCGGATCGACGCGGAATCGGTGAGCAGCATGGCCAGGCGGTCGATTCCGACGCCCAGGCCCGCCGTTGGCGGCATGCCCACTTCGAGCGCGGTGATGAAGTCTTCGTCGAGGGTCTGCGCCTCGTCGTCGCCCTTGGCGCGCAGATCCATCTGGGCCATGAAGCGTTCGCGCTGGTCGATAGGGTCGTTTAGCTCCGAGAAGGCGTTACACATTTCGAGGCGGCCGATGAAGAGCTGGAAGCGCTCCGTGAGCGTAGGGTTGTCGCGCTTCTTCTTGGCCAACGGCGAGATCTCAATCGGGTAGTCGTAGAGGAAGGTCGGTTGCACGAGATGGGGCTGCACCTTCTCACTCATCACCTCGTCGACGATCTTGCCATAGCCCATGGCCGGGTCGACTTCGATACCGATGCTCTTGGCCATCTCGGCGGCTTCGTCGCGGTCGCGCGTCTGTTCGAGGTCGATGCCGGCCAGGTCGCGGATGGCGCCGAACAGAGACAGCCGCTTCCAGGGCGACGTCACGTCGATTGTGTCGCCCTGGTAGGGGAACGTCGTGCCACCGATGACTTTGTGGACAATGGCGACGAGCATGGCTTCGGTCTCGTCCATAAGGCCCTCGTAGTCCTGATAGGCCTCGTACAGCTCCATCATCGTGAACTCGGGATTGTGCTTGGTGTCGACGCCCTCGTTGCGGAATGAGCGGTTGATCTCGAACACCTTCTCGAATCCGCCGACGATCAGACGCTTCAAGTACAGTTCCGGCGCGATCCGCAGGAACAGGTCGCGGTCGTAGGTGTTGTGGTGGGTGATGAACGGGCGTGCCGTGGCGCCGCCGGCGATAGGCTGGAGCATGGGGGTTTCAACTTCGAGGAAACCGCGGTCCGTCAGCCATTGGCGCATGGCGGCGACGGTGGCGATCCGCTTGCGGAACCGATCGAGCACCTCGGGATTCGCCACCATGTCGAGGTAGCGCTGACGGTAGCGGGTTTCCACGTCGGTGAGGCCGTGGTACTTCTCAGGTAGCGCGCGCAGCGATTTCGTCAGCAGTACGTACTCGTCGGCGAAAACCGTCAACTCACCGGTGCGCGTGCGTTTGATCTGGCCCGAGACGCCGAGGAAGTCGCCGATGTCGAGATCCTGGATCGTCGCGTAGATCTCTTCGCCCAGACGTTTCTGGTTGAGGTAGACCTGGACTTTGGCGGTTTCGTCGCGCAGGTCGGTGAAAGTGGTCTTGCCGTGGCTGCGAAAGGCCGTCATTCGGCCGGCCAGGGTGACGGGGATGTCGATGGCGGCGTGGTCGTCGGTTTCGGTTTCCGCCTTCTCGTAGGCGGCCCGCGCTTCAGCGATTGAGCATGAACGCTCGAAGGCGTACTTGAAGGGCACGTCGCCGCGGGCGCCGATTCGGGCGAGTTTGTCGAGGCGGTGCTGGATGAGATCTTGCTCGGTCGAGTGGTGGGTGTTTTCGCTCATGGCTCTAGTTCCGGCTGGTCCTTTCGAGGTTCCACTTCAGGTAGCTTTCGATGAATAGGTCGAGGTCGCCATCGAGTACGCGATCGACGCTTCCCGTCTCCACATTGGTGCGGTGGTCTTTGATCATCTGATAGGGATGAAGAACGTAGCTTCGAATCTGGCTGCCCCAGGCGACTTCCTGTTGTCCGTCGCGCTGCGCGCCCAGCGCCGCTTCCTTCTTCTTAAGTTCGATGTCGTAAAGTTTCGCCCGTAGAAACTGCACGGCGGTCGCGCGATTGCGGTGCTGGGAACGTTCAGTCTGGCAGGCCACCACGATACCCGTGGGCAAGTGGGTGAGCCGCACGGCGGAGCTGGTTTTGTTGACCTTCTGTCCGCCGGCGCCGCTGGAGCGGAACACGTCCATCTTGAGATCCTCCTCGCGGATTTCGATCTCAATGTCGTCGTCGACCTCGGTCAGCACTTCGATGGCGGCAAACGAGGTGTGGCGGCGCTTGTTGGCGTCGAACGGGGAGATGCGGACGAGACGGTGGACGCCGTTCTCCGACTTGAGGTTGCCGTAGGCGAAGGGGCCGTTGACGGTGATGGTGACGCTCTTGATGCCGGCTTCGTCGCCGGGCTGGCACTCGACCACTTCGGTGTCATATTCGCGCCGTTCGCAGAATCGCATGACCATGCGGTAGAGCATCTCGGCCCAATCGCACGACTCGGTGCCGCCCGCGCCCGGGTGGATGCTGAGGATCACGTTCTTCTGATCGCGCGGGTCCGAGAACAGACTGCTCAGTTCGATGCGCTGAAGCTTGGTCTCGATGCCGTCCAGCAGTTCGGCGATCTCGCCGCCCATCGACTCGGCCTCTTCCTCACAGGCGAGTTCGACGAGTATCTGGGCGTCTTCGAGTTCGCCCTGCAGTTCGTCCGGCGCGGACACGAGTCCCTTGAGGCCCTTGAGGCGTTGGACCACCTTTTGGGCGCTGTCGGGGTCATCCCAGAAAGCGGGCGCCGACATGTCCTTCTCAAGCTGTTCGATCTGCGCCTTCGTGTCTTCCACGTTGAGACACCGGCGCAACTCGTCGAGCCGCTCGATATAGCCGCTGGTTCGTGCGGCTTCTTCTTCATACATGCGCTGCGTTTCCTTGTGCCGCTAGTAGGCCCACCGGTTGAGGGCGTGTACAACATAATACAGGGCGGGGGCCGCAAACAGGAACCCGTCGCACCGGTCGAGCACGCCGCCGTGGCCGGGGAACATCATGCCCGAGTCCTTCACGCCGGCCGAACGCTTCAGGCACGATTCCGCCAAGTCGCCGATTTGCCCCACCACGGAGAGGATGGCGCCGATACACAAGTACTGCCACAGGCTTAGCGGCGCGATGGCGGCTGAGGTCTGGCTCAGGCGGTACAGGACGGCCATGCCCACCAGCGTGGCCACGAATCCGCCGATGCTGCCTTCCCAGGTCTTGTTGGGGCTGATGTTTGGGGCGAGCTTGTGGCGTCCCACGGTCGAGCCAACCACGTATGCGGCGGAATCGGTGAGCGCAACCGCCACCAGCAGCAGGGTTACGAAGCTTGGGCCGTAGGGGAGCCCGTGCAGCAGGAGTATGTGAGCGGGGAGCCAGCCGACGTAAAAGACGCCGAATATCGTGGTGGCAAGACCCTCGACGGCGCGTTGTCCGCGCAGGACGTGGAGCAGGGCGACGAAGAGACAGGCGCCGTACAGCGTGGCGGCGGTGATGCCGGCGTCGTTGAACCATCCGCTGAGGGCGACCAGCGTGCCGGCCGCGATGCCGCCGATGGTCTCGGGCGTGATCTGGCGGTGGCGGGCGATGGCGTAGTATTCGTAGAGTCCCACGGCCGCGATCACGCCGATAAACAGCGCGAAGCCCAAGCGAAGCGGGGCCGACCAGATGAGCACCAGCAGCAGCGGGAGTACGACCAAGGCCGTCCCCGTGCGTACGGCAAGACTTGGCAGCTTTCTCATGCCTGGCGTCCGCCGAATCTGCGTTGACGCGACTGGAACGTGGCGATGGCCTGCCGCAGATGGCGTCCGCGGAAATCGGGCCACAACACGCGCATGGGGATGAACTCCGCGTAGGAAAACTGCCAGAGCATGAAATTGCTGACGCGCATCTCGCCGCTGGTGCGGATCATGAAGTCCAACTCGGGGAAATCGGGCACGTAGAGATGGCGGGCGAAGCACTCCTCGTCGATGTCGTCGGGGTTGAGGGTTCCAGCGGCGGCCTGCTTCGCGATGGCGCGCGCGGCGTCGGTGATTTCGCGGCGCGAACCATAATTGACCGCCACGTTGACCAGCAGGGACTTGTTGTTCTTGGTCTCTTCCATGCAGAGGTCCAGATCGGCGAGGGTTTCCTCGGCGAGTCCTTCGCGGCGTCCCATGATTTGGATGCGGATGTCTTCCTTGTTAATGTCGTCGAGTTCGAGGCGCACGTACTTGCTGAGTAGATCAAAGAGCGCGGCGATCTCGGCCTTGGGGCGCAGCCAGTTCTCGGTGGAGAAGGCGTAGAGGGTAAGCGCCTCGATGCCCAGTTTACGGCAGGTTTCGATGGCGGTGCGCACACTCTTGGCGCCGGCTTCGTGTCCCTCGGCTGTCGAGAGGCCGTGGCGCTTGGCCCAGCGTCCGTTGCCGTCCATGATGATGGCGATGTGGCGCGGCAGCCGGTTCATGTCGATTTCGGTTGGGGGCATAGGTTCATCCGAGCACAAAACAGCAACAGGCAAAACACGTGGCACAGCCGCGTTGGGCTGTGCCACGGACTGTCGACTTCTCCAACATACGCACCCGCAGCCGCGGCGTTGGGTGCGGCGTGCATTACACTTCCATGATCTCCGCTTCCTTGGCCTTTAACGCTTCGTCGATCTGCCCACAGGAGTCGTCCGTCAGCTTCTGGATATCGTTCGTCAGTTTGTGGGCGTCGTCCTCGGGGATGTCGCCGGCTTTCTGGGCCTTCTTCACGGATTCGACGGCGTGCCGGCGGATGTTGCGCACGGCCACTTTGGCTTCCTCAGCCGTTTTTCCTACTAGCTTGACGAGATCTTTGCGGCGTTCCTCGGTGAGCGGGGGGAAGGGGATCCGGATGAGGTTGCCGTCGTTGGACGGGGTGATGTCGAGGGGGGAAGCCATGATGGCCTTCTCGATCGCGGTGATCTGCGTCTTGTCCCACGGCGCGATGGCGAGCAGCCGGGCCTCGGGTGTAGTCACGTTGGCCAGTTGGTTAATCTTCATCTTCGTGCCGTAGACGTCCACCTCGATCCCCTCGAGCAGGCCCGCCGACGCGCGTCCCGTACGGATATGAGTCAACTCCTGCTTGAAACTATCGAGGCTCTTGCCCATCTTGTCCTTCGCTTCGGCGGCCAGAGCATGCGGCATGAGACTGTCTCCTTAATTCGGTCCGAAAAATCCCTCGCTAGGCGTCGTCCGTCACGAGCGTTCCGACCACGTCCCCACGTAACGCCTCCAGGATAGTACCCGGCTTCGTCAGGTTGAATACCAGGACCGGTACCTCATTGTCCCGGCACAGCGCGATGGCCGCGGCATCCATGACCCTCAGATTATCCACAAGAACCTGGCCGTACGTCAACCTTTTGTAACGCACGGCATCGGGGTTGTGCTCGGGGTCGGAGTCGTACACCCCGTCGACCTTGGTGGCTTTGAACAAGATGTCGGCGCCGATTTCGGCGGCGCGCAGGGCGGCGGCCGTGTCGGTGGTAAAGTAGGGATTGCCCGTGCCCGCGGCGAAGATGACCACGCGGCCCTTGTCGAGATGACGGATCGCGCGGCGCTGCACGTACGGCTCGGCGACTTGGTGCATCTCAATGGCCGACATCACGCGCGCGGGCACGCCCCGTTCTTCAAGCGCGGCCCGGATGGCCACGGCGTTGATCACCGTGGCCAGCATGCCCATGTAGTCCCCGCTCACCCGATCGACGCCGAGTTTGGCGGCCGTGGCGCCCCGAAGAATATTGCCTCCGCCGATCACCAAGCCGATCTGGACTCCCGTGGCGTGGGCCTGAGCGACTTCGCCGGCGAACGCACCCAGCGTTCCGAAGTCAATGCCGCCGCGCGAGTCAGGCCCTTCGAGGGCCTGACCACTGAGTTTGAGCAGAACGCGCTTGTATTGGGTCTGGCTCAACGCGGCTACTTCCCTTCCGCTTTCGCGAGCTCCTCTGCCACTTCCTTGGCCAAGTCGGCCTCAGGTTTGTCGATGCCTTCGCCAAGCTCGAAACGGACGAAGCGCCGCACGTCGACCTTCTCGCCGATAGTGCCGCTGAGTTCTTTCATCAGCTCTTCGACGGTCTTGTCGGAGTCCTTCACGAAAACCTGTTCGAGAAGGCACACTTCCTTGAACCACTTGTTGAGCATGCCATCGGCGATCTTGTCGAGAATGTGCGCGGGCTTGCCCGTGTCCTGGGCGCGGGCTACGTAGATGGCCTTCTCCGCGTCGATGGCTTCCTGCGGCACCTCTTCGCGGCGTACCCAACTGGGCGCGGCCGAGCAGATCTGCATACAGATGTCTTTGCAGAATTCCTGGAACAGGTCCGAACGCGCGGCGAAATCGGTTTCGCAGTTGATCTCGGCCAGCACGCCGTAGCGCGCGCCTGGGTGGATATAGGTGGAAATAGCGCCTTCAGCCGCGATGCGATCCGCCCGCTTGGCCGACTGGGCGATGCCCTTCTTGCGCAACAGATCTACCGCCGTATTCATGTCGCCGTCGGTTTCCGTCAGTGCCTTCTTGCAATCCATCATGCCCGCGTTCGTCATCTCACGCAGGGCCATTACGTCCTTAGCGGTGAATGCCATGGTTTTCTCTACTCCTCCACGTTTTCAGGGGTTTCGCCCGGGGTGTCCTCTGTTGTGGCTGCCTCTACGGCAACGGGTTCTTCGACGGCTACCTCAG
>JAACEL010000126.1 GCA_011682535.1 Nitrospiraceae bacterium
CCGGACCCGTACCCGGCCGTGTAGTAAAGCATGCCGTCCGCGAAGACGGGCGTGACCCCGTGAATGTTATAGTTGGTCTCGTGTGGATGTGTCCAGAGCACTTTCCCCGAGGACGCGTCCAGGCCGACGACAGACTTCGCCGTCATGGTAACGATGACGCGGCGGCCGCCCACCTCGAACACGTCCGGGGAACAATAGGCCGAGGGTTCGCTCCACCCCTGGCTCGTCCAGACGGTGTCGCCCGTCATCTTATTCAACGCCACGACGCTGGCATCTGGGCCGCCGGGCGTGCAGATGAGGTGGGCGCCGTCGACCAGCAACGATTCAGCGAGCGTCCATGAGATTTGCTTGCCGTCGAACCGTTTCAGGATATCCACCTGCCACAGGATCTCGCATCCGGGAAGTTGGAAGCACGTGACCACGCCGAGGCCGGAAAGGAGGTAGAGGCGATCGTTGTCGATGGTCGGCGTAGACCGGGGCCCGGGGGCTTGCTTGTCCAGCGTCTCCTCACCGTAGGGGAACTTGCCCTTGATGTTCCCCTCGAGGTCGAGAAGCAGGAGATATCCCTGGTTGTCTTCGAACATTCCCGGTACGTAAATGGTGTCGCCCACGACCGACACGGAGGCATAGCCCCTGCCGATCCCCGCGGCCACCCACGCCACCGGTGGTCCAGCGTCCGGCCACGCCTTAAGCAGCCCGCTCTCCGGGAACTTTCCGTCGCGCTGGGGCCCGCGGAATTGGGGCGAATCCGCCGCACCGGCAATGGTGGCCATTACCCACATCATCGCCACCACACAGACAAGCCTTCTCATCGATTGGGCTCCTTCCCTCGGCCGGTTACCTTGAACACCGCCTTTGTATCGCCCATAATAGTAACGCGAATGTCATGTGGACAGCAATCTTTTCCCCTGCCTTCTTGTTAGTGTAGAAGCATGACCGAAACCATCTGCACAGGAGTACCGAATTCGTGGAGTACACTGCATTACGAAATCCCTGCCTGGCGATTGTGCTGATGACCTTATTGCTGCCTGTCTCGGCATGGGCGAACTGGCCGCAGCTTCAGGGAGAGAACAGAAACGGAATATCGCTCGAAACGGGGCTGATGCGCACGTGGCCGAAGGACGGTCCCAAGGTGCTATGGTCGTTTCCGCTGGGCGAGGGGTATGCCGGCCCGGCGGTTCGCGACGGCGAGGTGTTTGTGCTGGACCGAGTCGAAGAGCGCGAGGACATCCTGCGGTGCCTGGACCTGGAGACGGGGGAAGAACTCTGGCAGTACGCGTACGACGCGCCCGGAAGCGTGGGGCACAGCGGCTCGCGGACGCCCCCGACGGTGGATGAGAAGTACGTGTATACCGTGGGCATGATGGGAGATTTCCTTTGTGTCAATCGCGAGACCCACCAGCCGGTGTGGCACAAGAACATCCTTACAGACTTCGGGAATAAAGCGCCGAGGTGGGGCGTTGCGCAGTCTCCGTCGCTGTGGCGCAATCTCGTGATTGTCGCCCCGCAGGACCAGGACGCGCATGTCGTGGCCTATGACCGGGAAAGCGGCGATCTTGTGTGGAAAAGCGTAGCGCATGGCAGAGTGGGATACTCGACGCCGGTGATCGCCACGCTGGCCGGGGTGGAGCAGGTCGTCATGGTGGCGGGCATGGGAAAGACGGCAGGCATTTCGCTGGAGAATGGCGAGATTTTGTGGACGTACACGGGCTGGAAATGCAAGATCCCGATTCCCTACCCGATGCAGTTGCCCGATGACCGGCTGTTCATCACCGGCGGCTACAAAGCCGGTTCCGCCATGATCCAAGTTCAGCGCGACGGCGATGGTTTCAAGATCGAAGAGCTGTACAAGACGGACGAATGCGGCAGCCAGATTCACCAGCCGTTGTTCTACGAAGACCATCTCTACGTGAACAGCAACTCGAACGAGCGGCAGGATGGCATGCTGTGCATGACTTTGGGCGGCGAAATCAAATGGAAGACGAAGGGCGCGCCTGGTCTCCCCCTGTTTGAACGCGGCAGCCTGCTGCTGGCCGACGGTATGATCGTTAGCCTGGACGGAAAGACAGGTCTGCTGTACCTTATTGAACCCACGGCGGAAGGCTACAAAGAACTGGCTCATGCGAAGATATTCGACGGCAACAAGATGTGGTCGCCGATGGCGTTGTCGCAGGGCAAACTGCTCCTGCGCGATCAGGAGCAAATGAAATGCCTGGACCTGCGCAATCCGTGATACGACAATCCGTTTTCGTACGGCGTTGTGGATAGTCTGATGACGAGTTCACGTGCAAGCTGGGCTGCGTTGGCGGTTTCGGTACTGGTGAGTATCGTTGTCGCGGCCGTTGCTCTTCAGCGGTGGCTCGCGTACGACCCCGCAGCGGATCTGGCGGTCAGCCTGCCGGGCGGGGACGGCAGGCCGGAGGGCGTTTCGCTTGACGATCTTTCCACCGATCTTTCCGGCACGTTTCAGCAGTTCGACGGTGTTCCTGCCGACTTGCCGGGGGAGTGGCCCCGGTTTCGCGGTCCTGATTTCGACAACATTTACAAAGAAGACTATCGCCTCGTTGATTCGTGGGGCGACGAAGGCCCTGAGATTCTCTGGTCGGTGGACCTCGGAGAAGGACACGCGGCGCCGGCGGTGCTCGATGGCCGCGTCTATGTGCTGGATTACGATGAAGCGGCCCGGGCTGACGCGGTGCGGTGTTTTTCACTGGCCGACGGAAAAGAGATCTGGCGGCATTCCTATTCGGTGAACGTCAAGCGCAATCATGGCATGTCGCGGACGATCCCGGCGGTTACGGACGACTATATCGTGACCATTGGCCCGCGGTGTCACGTGGTGTGTCTCGATTCCAAGACCGGCGCGTTCCGGTGGGGCCTCTCCCTGCAAGGGCAGTACGGTACGACCGAGCCGCTGTGGTACACGGGCCAATGCCCCCTGATAGACGAGGGGCGGGCCATCCTGGCGCCGTGCGGCCCCGATGCGCTCCTGGTGGCGGTGGACTGCGCCACGGGCGATGTGATCTGGAGCACGCCCAACCCCAACGGGTGGGACATGTCGCACTCCTCCATTATGCCCATGACGTTCAACGGCACAAAGATGTACATCTACTGCGCTATCGGCGGTGTGGTCGGCGTGGCGGCGGACGGCGCGCAGGCTGGCCAGATTCTCTGGGAGACGCCGTGGGATGCCAACGTGATCGCCCCCTCACCCGTCCCGCTGCATGACGGCAAGGTATTTCTTACGGCGGGCTACGGGAACGGGTCTCTGATGTTGCAGTTGGGTGAGGAAGGCGGTTCGTATACCGCCGAAGTCGTATTCAAGAGAAGCCCGAAAGAGTGGCTGGCGTGCGAGCAACAGACGCCCATCTATTACGACGGGCTCCTGCATGGTATCATGCCTAAAGACGCGGGAGCCCTGCGCGGTCAGTTCGTATGCTATCAGCCCGACGGCGCCATCGTGTGGTCTAGCGGCCAGGCCAACCGATTCGGCTTGGGCCCGTTTATCCTGGCCGACGGCAAGTTCTACGTGTTGAGCGATGACGGTGTATTGACGGTCATTCAGCAGAGCGCCGAGCGCTACATTCAACTGAGCCAGACCAAGATAATCGACGGGCAAGATGCCTGGGGTCCCATTGCGATTGCCGGCCCGCGCATGCTGATGCGTGATTCGACACGCTTGGTGTGCATTGACGCGGGCGCGGGCGGAGAGGAGTCATCATGACCGTGCGCAACAAGACTGGAAAACCCATCCCCGCGTGGGTGTGGGGAGTGGCCACCGTGATTGCCATTGGTGTCGTCGTCCTATTGGCATCGAAGGACTGGCGGCGAGATCCCCCTCAGTCGTTTCGATATGAAGTCGCTCAATATGAGCGTGTCGATCCTTCCCGTGTCCTTTTTGAAGAACGGGAGCCGATCACGCCCGATGTCCCCGGCCTTACGGCGCTGGCCACGTCGCCGGAGGGGCGGATCTACGCGGCAGGAACAAACGCGGTTGTCGTGTACGGTCTCGACGGCCGCGAGATCGCACGGCATGCGATCAACGGTTCGCCGACCTGCCTCGCTGTGACGGCGGACGGCGAAATCCTGCTCGGCATGACGGACCATGTTGAGGTGCTGCATGCTGACGGGAAGCCGAAGGCCCGATGGCCGAGCTTGGGTGAGCGGGCTCACCTCACGTCCATCGCCGCGAACGGGGAAGACATCTACGCCGCCGACGCCGGTAATCGCGTGGTGGTACGTTTTGACCGCGAGGGGAACGTTGTACAGCACATCGGCAAAGCGGACGCCTCCAAAGGCATCCCGGGCTTTGTCGTGCCGAGTCCCTATTTCGACGTAACGTTTGACAACACGGGCACGTTTTGGGCCGTCAATCCCGGTCGGCACGGACTCGAGAGTTATCGGAGTAGCGGCGCCTTGATATCGGCGTGGTATCGACCGTCAATAGAGGCCGAGGGGTTCAGCGGGTGTTGCAATCCCTCGCATGTTGCGTTCCGTTCAGACGGTTCGCTGGTTACTACCGAGAAAGGCCTGGCGCGCGTCAAGCTCTATTCCGTGGATCAAAAACTCGTTGGATTCGTGGCGCAGCCGGCGACGTTCCATGATTCGCCCATGGGGGCGTTCTCGTGCAAACTCGAGACGCCGCTCGTGGACTTGGCCGTGGACTCGAAAGATCGCGTCTTGGTGCTTGATGCCAACAAAAACGCCATCCGGATCTTTGAAGAGAAGGCGTCGGAGTGAAATGAGAACCGTACCCATTGACCGCCGTGCGTTCCTCCATGATTGTGTGCGTGGGAGTCTGGCATGCGGGCTGACGGCCGCGGGCGCGCTACTGGCGTGGCGCCGTTGGCGAAACGGCGCGTGTGCGAATCCGCGCGTGTGCCGGGGCTGCGGGAGCTTCGCCGCATGCCCCCTTCGCCAGATGAGCGATGAGAGACAGCCATGAGTGTGAAAGGACAGATCGGCCGGCGTGACTTCATTCGCGCGGCGGCGGCCTTGGGCATCGGCGGCGGGATTTGGAAGACAGCCGCCCGTGAGCCGGGATCGATGGTGTGGCAACTTGACCCGCAGCAGTGTGTGCAATGCGGCCGGTGTGCCACGCACTGCGTGCTGAATCCCTCCGCCGTGAAGTGTGTGCACTCGTATCCGATCTGCGGATACTGCGACCTGTGCGGCGGGTATCTCCAACCCGGGGCGAAGAAGCGCGACACGGGGGCTGAGAATGAACTGTGTCCCGTGTCCGCCATCACCAGAACCTTTATCGAGCCTCCCTTCTTCCAGTACACGATCGACGAAGATCTGTGCGTCGGCTGCGCTAAGTGCGTCAAAGGGTGCGGTCTTTTCGGCAACGGTTCACTCTACCTCCAAATCAAGCAGGACCTCTGCGTGCATTGCAACGAATGCGCCATCGCGCGAGCCTGTCCCGCTGAGGCATTCCAGCGGATTCCCGCCGAACAGGCCTATTTGCTCAAGACGCGCCCGGAAGGAGGCCCGGCGCAAACATGAAGGGCCTTAAGCGTTTTGTGAGCGTGCTGGCCGTCCTCGTTGTTTTCTCCTGCGACGGCGAGGCGCAGTTCCGGTTTCCCATGCCGGAGTTTGAGTCCGACTATCGGCAACCCGAGATGTACACGCCGCCTCCGGGCCGCACCAACGACCTCATGGATGTGGCCGTGTTGGCCGGGGCGCTGGGCGTCGGGGCGTGGCTCGTCTTGAAACGCCGGTCGCGGCCGGGCGTTTTCTTGCTGACGGTGTTTTCACTCATCTATTTCGGGTTCTGGCGCCAAGGCTGCGTGTGCCCTATCGGTTCTATGCAAAATGTCGCAGAGGGAATCCTGGACGCCAACGTCGTAGTCCCAATGGCCATCGTGGCGTTCTTCCTGCTTCCGTTGCTTTTTGCGCTGTTCTTCGGGCGCGTGTTCTGCGCGGGCGTCTGTCCATTGGGCGCGCTTCAAGAACTCGTGGCCGTTCGCCCCGTCGCCCTTCCGCAAGCCGCCGACCGGGTGCTTGGCCTGATTCCCTACCTCTATCTCGGGGTCACCGTGCTATCTGTTTCCACGGGCGCTGGGTTTCTGATCTGCCGCTATGACCCGTTCGTCGGATTCTTTCGTCAGGGGGCGAGCTTCAACCTATTGATGGCGGGCGGGATTCTGTTGCTCTTGGGACTGTACATTGGCCGGCCGTATTGCCGGTACCTCTGTCCGTACGGCGTGCTGCTTGGCTGGATGAGCCGCTTCGCCAAGTGGCACGCGCGCATCACGCCCACGGAGTGCATCCAGTGCCGTCTTTGCGAGGACGCGTGTCCCTACGGCGCTATCAACACGCCGGCGCCCGAAGAGGCGCCGATATCCCCTAGAGAAGGAACGCGACGACTTGGAAAGACGCTTTTTCTGGCGCCCGTCATTGTGGCGCTTGGCGCATTGACCGGGATGATGGCGCACGACGTGCTCGCGCGGTTGCATCCCACAATTCAGTTGGCCGAGCGTGTCGCTGCGGAAGAGCGTGGCTACTTCTCCGATGTAACGTTGGAAAGCGAGGCGTTTCGGGCAAGCCGAACGACGCTTGCCGAATTGTACGCGGCCGCCCATGCGGTTCGGGCCGATTTCAAGCGGAAGTCCCCGTGGTTGGGGGCGTTTCTGGGGCTGGTTGTGGCGTGGAAACTTGTGGCGCTGTCGATCAAGCGAAAGCGCGTAGACTATGAGGTCGATCGCGTGGCATGCGTCAGTTGCGCGCGTTGTTTCCCGTATTGTCCGGTAGAGGACGAAGATGCCAAAACCCAAAAACATAAAGCGTGAGTTTGTGCCACACCAGGCCGCGGGGCGGGTCGCAATGGGCGTCGCCACGGTAGCGGGTGTGTTTTCGCTCATTGTCTGTGTGTTGCTCGTGACAAACTACCTCCAGGTTCGGGCCACTGCTCCGCTCGACAACCCGGAACTGTTGCAGCTTCGCAAAACGCTGGCGGAGACGCCGGGAATGGACGAGGCCCTCGTCAAGCATATCCGCGCGTTGGATCTGCTGTCGCGCAAGGCATTCTTCACGAGCCAAGCGTATTTGCGCATGGGCGGTCGGCTGTTGCTCGCCGGGGCGGCGGTGTTTCTCGTCGCGTTCAGGCTGGCGGCGCGGTGGAACCCGAAGCCGCCAGCCCCGCAGGCAGGCCCTGATGAAGGGGCCTATTGGTCCACCATCGCGCGATCCAAGGAACTGGTTAGCGGGATAGCGGTCATTCTGGTGTTGGTTTCGTTGACGGCCGCCTATCTGACGCCGAGCGGCCTGCCGTCGCCGGCCCAGGTCTCGATGCTTTCCCAGGAACGGGGTTCCGAGGCGCCGCCTAGCGCGGCCTCCGTCGCCGCCGATTTCCCCACGTGGGAGGAAATGCAGCGGCAGTGGCCGTCGTTTCGCGGGCCGGGTGGGATCGGCGTCGCCCACTATACGACCGCGCCGACCCAGTGGGATGCGGACACCGGCACAGGCATCCGGTGGAAGGTGGAAGTTCCGTCGCCCGGCTTCAATTCCCCGGTTGTTTGGGACGACCGCCTGTTTATCAGCGGCGCCACGGAGCACGTGCGCGAGGTCTACTGCTATGATACGGACACCGGCGCATTGCTTTGGCGGCAGGCACTGCCGCCGTTCCCCGGCACGCCGGAGCCGCCGCCGCAAGTCAGCGAAGACACGGGCTATGCCGCGCCCACCATGGCCCTGCACGGCGAGTACGCCTTTGTCATCTTCGGTACGGGTGACCTGGCCTGCTTCGATTTCGACGGCTCCCTGGTATGGGGACGCAACATCGGCGTTCCGGACAATCATTACGGGCATTCGTCGTCCCTGATCGCTCTTGAAGACAAGCTTTTCGTCCAATTCGACGACAAACGGGCGCCGCGGCTCCTCGCGTTGGACGCGGCGACCGGCGCGGAAGTCTGGGTGGCGACCCGCAAAGACATCTCGTGGGCGTCCCCGGCGTGCGTGCGTACACCCTTTGGCTTCGAGTTGATCCTCGCTTCGGAGCGGGACGTGGACGCGTACGCCCCGGATACTGGGACGCTTCTGTGGACGCAACCAGGGCTCGACGGGGAAGTTGCGCCGTCGCCCACGTTTTCGGGAAATACGGTCTTCGTAGCCAACGAATACGCGATGGCGACGGCGGTCCGCTTAAGTGCGCCCGATAACGCTGTAAAGTCCGAGATCGCGTGGCAGTGGGAGGACAGCCTTCCGGAAGTGGCCAGTCCGACCAGCAGCGACGAGTATTTCTACATTGCCACGTCCATGGGCGAGGTGGTGTGTCTGGACGTGGAGCGTGGGGAAATGGTGTGGACGTACGAGTTTGACCAGGGATTCTATTCCTCGCCCATTCGCGTGGGTGAGCGTGTCTATGTCACGGATACGGAAGGAACGACGCACATTTTCGGTACGGGGCCTGCGTTCGAGCTGATTGGTGCGCCCCAGTTGTCCGAGCCTGTGTTCGCCACACCGGCTTACCTCGACGGGCGCATCTACGTGCGCACGCAACAACACCTGGTGTGTCTGGAAGAAAATGGCGGAAATTAGGTTTTGCATAGACGATATTGACCGAATCGTTGAAGAAATCGGTAGAAGGCCCGAATCGCTCCTTCCGATTCTTCACGCGATTCAGGAACGGTATCGCTACCTTCCCAGCGCCGCGCTCCAGCGCGTGTGCGAAAAGACCGACATCACGCCAGCCACGATGGAAGGTGTAACCACCTTCTTCAAACGGTTTCGCCGCAGGCCCGTCGGCAACCACATCATCAGCGTGTGTGACGGCACGGCCTGCCATGTAAAAGGGGCCCCCGCGGTCTTCGATGCCTTCGCCAAGGAACTCGATCTCGGTGAGGGCCTCGACACGGATACGGCCGGGGAGTTCACGCTGCAGCGCGTGGCGTGTCTGGGCTGTTGCACGCTCGCGCCTGCCGTACAGATCGACCGGGTGACCTACGGCCATGTCCGGGCGGGTAATGTCTCGCACGTTCTGGAAGATTTCCTCGCCCATGAGGCCGACAGGCAACACCGCACAGTCCACCCCGGCAACGGGAAGGGCGCACCCGCGGGCGAGATCCGAGTGGGTTTGGGATCGTGTTGTATCGCCGGGGGCAGTGACAAGGTCCGCATGGCATTGGAGGACGTGCTGGAATCTTTGGATCTGCGCGTTCACGTGAAACGGGTGAGCTGCGTGGGGATGTGCCACCACACGCCGCTCTTGGAAGTGATTCGGCCCGGGCGTTCGCCGTATTTGTACGCAAAGGTACATCCCGAGGACGTGCCCGATATCGTAACGCGGCATTTCGCGCCGCGAAAACGCACGGTTCGGATACGCGCCAAGGTCGGCAAGTGGCTCGACAATTTCTACACGGACGAACGCCGGGATGTGGTGGAGCGGCACTCGATCGACGTACGGGACAAGCCCGTCGCGGCGTTTCTAGAAACCCAGCGCCGGTTGGCAACGGAGTACTGCGGCGCGATCGATCCCACGGACCTGGACGAATACGTGCGTTTGAACGGATTCGAGGCGTTGCGGAGATGTCTGCCGCGCGCAACCGGCGGTCGTGATGGTGAAAACGCGCCGCTACGCCCGGATGCCATCATCGAAACCATCCAACAGAGCGGCCTGCGCGGCCGCGGCGGGGCGGGGTTTTCAACCGCGCGCAAGTGGGAGGCCGTCCGCCGTGCCTGCGGCGATCGGAAGTGCCTGGTGTGTAACGGCGACGAGGGCGATCCCGGCGCGTTCATGGATCGGATGATCCTCGAATCCTATCCTTACCGCGTCATCGAAGGGATGCTTATCGCGTCGCTGGCCGTGGGCGCGAGCGAGGGACTGTTCTACATCCGCGCCGAGTATCCCTTGGCGGTGGATCGCGTGGAAGAGGCTATCCGGAAGTGCGAGGAGGCCGGATACTTGGGCGACAACGTGCTCGGCAGTGGCCACGCACTCCGGCTCCGTGTGCTGCACGCGGCGGGCGCATTTGTTTGCGGCGAGGAAACGGCGTTGCTCGCCTCCATCGAAGGCCGGCGCGGGACGCCGGCGTATCGCCCGCCGTATCCGGCCGATCGGGGACTTCACGGCAGCCCGACGCTGGTTAACAACACGGAGACGTTTGCCCTTGTGCCCTGGATTTTCCGCCATGGCCCCGAAGCGTTTGCGGATATGGGCACCCCCGAAAGCAAGGGAACGAAGGTGTTCTCCCTGGCGGGCAAGGTGCAGCGCGGCGGCCTCATCGAGGTGCCCATGGGTGTCACGATCCGCCAGATCGTCGAAGAGATCGGCGGTGGCGTGCCGGAGGGCGCGACCTTCAAGGCGGTTCAGGTGGGCGGGCCTTCAGGAGGATGCATTCCGGCATCGCTCGCGGACACGCCGGTCGATTACGAATCGTTGACTGCCGCGGGTGCGATGATGGGTTCCGGCGGACTCGTGGTGTTGGACGACGGCGACTGCATGGTGGAGATTACCCGCTATTTTCTGGCGTTTACCCAGTTGGAGTCGTGCGGCAAATGCACGCCTTGCCGGGTGGGCGCCAAGCGGATGCTCGAGATCCTTACGCGGCTATGCCAGGGCGAAGGCGAGGCCGCCGACCTGGAGCAATTGGCGCACTTGGCCGGAATCGTGAAGCGGCACAGCCTGTGTGGACTCGGGAAAACGGCGCCCAATCCTGTTCTAACAACGTTACGCCATTTCCGAGACGAGTTTGAAGCCCACGTTGCGGGCCGGTGTCCGGCCGGGAAGTGCAAGGCCCTGATTACCTACTCGATTACCAACGATTGTATCGGCTGCACAAAATGCGCCCAGAGATGTCCTGTGGATGCCATCGCATCGCAACCCTACCAGCGGCATGACATCGACGCGCAGAAATGCGTTCGCTGCAACGCGTGTTACGAGATATGCCCCGTTCGCGCAGTAGAAGTGGAATAGCCGGCCATGCCCCGACTTACGATAGACGGAAAGACGCTGGAGACGCCCGACGGTACGTTGCTGATGGACGCGGCGGCGCAGGTGGGTATCGAGATCCCCGCGCTGTGCCACGTGCAAGGCGTGCGGCCACTCACGGCCTGTATGCTGTGCATCGTCGAGGAGACGAACAGCGGACGGACGTTTCCATCGTGCTCGACGTTAGTCAAAGACGGCATGGTCGTAGAGACCAACAATGCGGCCATTCGCACCGCGCGCAAGGAAGTGCTGCAACTGCTGTTGAGCGAACATGTGGGGGACTGCGAGGCGCCGTGCCGGCGCATTTGTCCCGCGTCGCTGGACGTGCCCACAATGATGCACAAGGTCGCCGCCGGCGATACGGACGGCGCCGCACGATTGGCGAAGGAGGCCCTGATCCTGCCGGCCACGTTGGGTTACGTGTGCGCGGCGCCGTGCGAGCGGGGGTGTCGCCGTGGCGTGTACGACGAGGCCCTTC
>JAACEL010000499.1 GCA_011682535.1 Nitrospiraceae bacterium
GGATGCAAATCATCCAGTTCATCCTGTTATCCTGTCAAAAAGGCGGTATCGGAACGAAGTACGCAAAAACCGGAAGAGCCCCTAAACTGCTCTAGACCAAGCGAAGCGCGTTCGCGAGCGAAGACGGGTCCCAGAATTTCATACCGTCACCCTGTCATATCCCCTGACCTGCACAAAATCCATTTTTGAAAGGACTTCTGATGATGTTTCCTTGCGCGAGCGCGGCAACTTGCCACAGAATCCCGGGGCGGTTTGACAAGCGCGGCGCAATACTGTATAATTCCGATTAGTTTAATAGAGATTAAGGGATGCGCAACTATGAATCTCTCGCAGAAATGCCAATACGCTCTGCGGGCGGTGTTCGAATTGGGCAAGCACCGAGGGGAGGGGCCGGTGGCCGCCAGCGAGATCGCAGCCACCCAAGCCATTCCGGTCCGTTTTCTTGAGCTGATTCTGCGGGAGTTGCGACAGGCCGGCTATGTGGCGTCCCGCCGCGGCGTGGACGGGGGCTACCTCGCGACGGTTGATCCTGAGGAACTGACCGTGGGAGAGATCATCCGCTTTATCGACGGCACTCTTGACCCGGTGAAATGCTTGGGGACCAATGGCGCGGAGACATGCCCCCTTCATGGCGCCTGTGCGTTCATGTCGCTCTGGCAACAAGCGCGGGAAGCCGTGAGCGAGGTCTACGACAACACGACGTTTGCGGACCTGATCGTCCGAGAACAAGCGAGTTCCGAGCTTTATGTTCTTGACTACAACATTTAGTCGAGGGCGAGAAAACGGCCACGGCATCTCACATCACTCATCAGTATCGGGAAAACGAGAATATGGCTAATAAAGATCTAACAATTACTGGAAGCGAGCGTTCGGAATTGGAGCGCATCAAGGAAGGAAGTGCTGGATTGTTACATCCAATTGACGACGACCTCGGCCATTCGAGTCCCTGTTTCAGCAACGAAGGGACGCAGCTTCTCAAACATCACGGCGTCTACCAGCAGACAGACCGTGACTCACTCGCCGAAAGGCGCAGGAACGAAGAAGAACCCCTCTATCGTTTCATGGTGCGGATCAAGCTTCCTGGTGGGCGTCTGTCCGCGGAGTCGTACCTGGCGTGCGACGAGCTGGCCGACCGGTACGGCCAAGGTGACCTCCGGGTGACGTCGCGGCAGGGCCTGCAACTGCACGGAATGACGAAGTCCTCTCTTCGTCCGGTCATCCATGATCTGAACAAGGTGGCACACGTATCGACGTGGGGCGCGGCGGGCGATGTGGCCCGGAATACGCTTGCTCCTCCTGTGGCCGGCATTGACCAACGTTTCGGTGGCGCGGGACGAGAGATGGCGGAGTTGGCAGGGCAGATCAGTGACCGATTTCTCCCGCACAGCAATGCCTATTTCGACCTTTGGGTCGATGACAGTAAGGTGGCGTCGATTTCGTCGGACGGTCAAGTGTCGTATGAGGCCCTGCAAAGCTCAACAGTTCCGGAGCCTCTCTACGGGGGGGCCTACTTGCCGCGGAAGTTCAAAGTTGCCATCTGCACGGATTTCGACAACTCCGTGGACGCACTCATAAACGATGTTGGGCTGATCGCCGTCATTGTTGCGGGGGGAGTCTCGGGATACGAGGTTGTCGTTGGGGGTGGACTCGGATTCTCTGGAAACGACCCCTCGACCTATGCACGATTGGCCTCACCGTTTGCGTTTGTATCCGCGGACCAGGTCATACCCCTGCTGGAAGCCATACTGATCGTCTTCCGGGATCATGGCGATCGCTGCGACCGAAACCACGCCCGGCTGAAATACTTGATTGATAAATGGGGCATTGACGACTTCCGCTCGGCGGTTCAAGAACGGGTCGGCTTCACGTTGCAGCGATCGGGCGGCGTCACACCGAACACGCAGCCACACTATCTCGGTTGGGCACAGCAAGTGCAGCCGGGGCTCAATTATCTGGGAATCTGGCTGGAGAATGGTCGAATCAAGGACTTTGACGATGGACGCCGCTACAAGAGTGGTCTTCGGGCGGTGGTGGAGCGCTTCGAGCCAGAGGTTCGCCTGACCCCTCAGCATAACCTCATCCTTTCCGGTATCGGCGATGAGGACGTGGGTTCCGTGAACAACCTGTTGAAGGAGTTCGGCATCCCGTCCGCGGATGACGTCGCGCCCATCCGCCGCCACGAGATGGCCTGCCCGTCTTTCCCGTTGTGCGGTCGCGCCATGGCGGAGGCGGAGCGGGTCATGCCCTCGATTATGGGTTCACTGGAGCGAAGTTCCTTCGCTGACGAAGAGGTCGTCATCCGGATCAGCGGCTGTCGGAACGGCTGTTCCCGCCCGCGTACGGCTGAAATCGGCATTCTGGGAAAACGCCGGCGAGGGTATCTCCTCTATACCGGGGGAGACGCCGCCGGAACGCGTTTGAACGAACTGTTACTGGAAGACGTCGGGGAAGAGGAGCTTGGGGCAGTCCTCCTTCGACTGCTGGACCTGTGGACGACCGATCGCTGTGAAGGCGAGCGATTCGGCACTTGGTCGCGACGCATTGGCGTCACTGCGCTGAAAGACCGTTTGGCGCCAGATTGGTAAAGGCCGGGATTCGTCCTGGCGGAAATGATATTCGTGGCCCCTTGCGATCGGCCCGAATCGAGGTGAACGATACACATGACTACTGTCACATCGGAAACGACATTGAACGAAGTCGCCCACCTGGAACCCGAGGAAATGCTCGTGTGGGCGTACGAAACTCACGGGCCGCGTGCCGGCATTGTTACGAGTTTCCAGAACACGGGCTGCGTCATGATCGACATGGCGCACCGGGTCGCGCCGGACATGCGCATCCTCACCATCGATACGCTACGGCTTCACAGCGAAACGTACGAACTCATCGAAGAGGTTGAAGCGCGCTATGGCGTTCAGATTGAACGCTTTCAGCCCGACCCCGAGCGGTTGGAGCAGATGATCGGGCAACACGGCGAGTTCCTTTTCTTTGACAACAAGGTGAAACAGGAATACTGTTGCCAAGTGAGAAAGGTCGAGCCGAATCGGCGCGCTCTGGAAACGCTGGATGTCTGGATAACCGGGCTGCGACGCGACCAGTCGCCCGCCCGAAGCAATGTTGCGCGGGCGGAGCCGGTCCATCGGGACGACCGCGAACTCGTCCGGCTCTGCCCTTTAGCCGACTGGAACGAGGACCAAGTCAACGCGTACATCGCAGCGCACAATGTTCCCATGAACAAGCTGTATGCCGAAGGGTACTCCAGCATCGGCTGCGAGATCTGCTCCACGCCGATTTTGCCAACCGAAGAGAAGCGCGCCGGGCGGTGGCGCTGGTTTAACCAGCTTGAGGAAGAACACTCGAAGGAATGCGGCATACACACCGAAGGAGGCGGGATCTAGCGCGGTTTAAGTAATTTCATGAAGTAAACCCTCTCTGCCGGGGGTCACTTAACGGTCCCTCCCGAAAACTCGTACTACCTGAAATACAACGACTTAGAGCGATGACCTTCGGTCGCTGAATTGGCGTAGTTGACGCCCATTTGCTACGCTTGGTGTCCATTTTCTGCGATCGTTTTCATTTTTCTGGTTCATCCGGAAAGAGCGTACTTCAGTTTTCTTGGAGGCTTGCTTCCGAATCTCTTCTTGACGGGATAACAGGG